>JBAXES010000425.1:0-4366 GCA_037140315.1 Chloroflexales bacterium | reverse complement strand
GCGCGGGACGGCGACGCTGAATACGCCGGCGGCGGCGCGCGGCGCGCTCACCCTCAGCGACGGCGAGACGCGCCTGGCGGCCGAGCTAGCCTTCGCCGAGGGCGTGGCGACGGCGACGATCCGGGTGCCCGGGGCGCGCCTCTGGTCGGACAGCGACCCCCACCTCTACGACCTGAGCGTGCAGGCGGCGGGCGACCGCTATACGCTGCCGGTCGGCATCCGCACCATCGCTGTCGCGGGCGGGCAGATCATGCTCAACGGCAGGCCGGTCAAGCTGAATGGCTTCGGGCGCCACGAGGACTTCATCGCCAGCGGCAAGGGGCTGAACCTGCCGCTGATGGTCAAGGATTACCAGCTGATGCGCTGGACGGGCGCAAACGCCTACCGCACCTCGCACTACCCCTACAGCGAGGAGGAGATGCAGCTGGCCGACCGCGAGGGCTTCCTGATCATCGACGAGATCCCGGCGGTCAGCCTGCAGTTCGAGAGCGAGGAGAACGCCGCCGAGCGCCTGCGGGTCTGCCTCCAGCAGATCGATGAGCTGGTGGCCCGCGACAAAAACCACCCCAGCGTGGTCATGTGGTGCGTGGCCAACGAGCCGATGCCCAGCAGCCTGAACCTCTCGAACCCCAACGGCCCGTCATCCGACGACCCGACAGTGGCCCGCGGCAAACAGTTCCTCGACACGCTGCTGGCCCGCACGCGCGCGCTCGACCCGACCCGGCTGGCCACCCTGGTGACGGTGATGGGCGGGCCGCAGAGCTGGATGGAGCACTGCGATGTGATCTGCATGAACCGCTACTGGGGCTGGTACGTGCTGGGCGGACAGCTCGACCAAGCCCGCGCGGCGCTGGAGCAGGAGCTGGATCAGGTCTGGGCGGCATGGCAGCGGCCGGTGATCGTGACCGAGTTCGGCGCCGACACCATGGCCGGGATGCACGGCCACCCGAATGTGATGTGGACCGAGGAGTACCAGGCCGACTTCATCAGGATGCACCTGGAGACGGCGGCGGCCCGCGACTACATCGCGGGGATGCAGGTCTGGAACTTCGCCGACTTCGCGGCGGTGCAGAGTATCATGCGTGTCGGCGGCCTGAACATGAAGGGCGTCTTCACCCGCACCCGCCAGCCGAAGATGGCCGCCCACGTCCTGCGCGAGTTCTGGGCGCGCTAGCTGTTAGGAAGGGGAGGGCCAGGGGGCCCTCCCCTTCCTAGAGAATTGGCATTGTCCTATGCTACAGTTCATCGAGCTTCTCGGCATCGTCACGTTCGCCGTATCGGGGATCGTTGAGGCGCGGCGGAAGGGGATGGATCTGGTCGGCGTCTACACCGTCGCCCTGATCACCGCATTCGGGGGCGGCACCCTGCGCGACCTGATCATCGACCGGACGCCGCTGTTCTGGGTGGCCAACCAGAGCTACGCGATCCTGATCCTGGCGCTCTCCTTCGGCGCGTTTCTCTTCCCCGGGCTGAGCCGGGTGCCCCAGCGGGCCATGCTGGTGCCCGATGCGCTTGGGCTCGGCCTGTTCAGCATCGCCGGCACGGGCTTCGCCCTCGACGCCGGCACGAGCCCGTTCATCGCGGCGCTGCTTGGCACCGCTACAGGGGTGTTCGGCGGCGTCATGCGCGATGTGATCTGCAACGAGATCCCGTTCGTCTTTCATAGCAGATACCTCTACGCGACCGCCGCCTTCGCTGGCTGCTGGATCTACATGCTCTTGATCGACGTCGGCATTGAGAAGGGCCCGGCGATCTTCAGCGGGATCGCCGCCGTGGTGTTCCTGCGCCTGGTGGCACTGCGGTTCGGCCTGCGCACGCCCGGCGACTGAGCAGTATCACATTCCGTATCACGCTGCGCGCCGGAAGTGATACCACAGCGCGCGGCCACTATGGTTAGATAGTGGCATACAAGCGACAGCACAGAAGGAGCAAGAGCAATGTCAACCGGTTCCGCGATAGCATCGAGCCAACGTGCATCGGTGGGTTTTCGGGCGGCCCGGCCCTGGGCGCTCTCGCCAGACCGCTGCTTCGACGGCGACCCGGCCCGGCGCGGCATCGCCCGCGAGCTCTACACGCAAGTACGCGACCTGCCGCTGTTCTGCCCCCACGGCCACGTGCCGCCCGCGCTGCTGGCCGACCCGGCGGCGTCGCTGGGCACGCCCGCCGAGCTGTTCGTCATCCCCGACCACTACATCCTGCGTATGCTGGCCAGCCAGGGCGTGCGCCTGGAGCAGCTCGGCGTGCCGGCGCGTGACGGCATCCCCGTCGAGGATGACCACCGCGCCATCTGGCGGCGCTTCGCCGAGCGCTTCCACCTGTTCTGCGGCACGCCCACCGGACTCTGGCTTCAGGCCGAGCTGGTCGAGCTGTTCGGGGTCGAGGAGCGGCTGACCGGCGCGAGCGCCGACCGGATCTACGCGCACCTGGAGGCGCAGCTGGCCCGCCCGGAGTTCGCGCCGCGCGCGCTCCTCGACCGCTTCCAGATCGAGCTGCTCGCCACGACCGACGCCGCGACCGACACCCTCGCCGACCATCGTCGGCTCCACGCCGACGGCCTGGATCGCGTCGTCCCGACCTTCCGGCCGGACGCCGTGGTGGCGATCGACGCGCCCGGCTGGCGCACGCAGATCGCCCGGCTCGCCGCCGTCGCGGGCGTCGACATTGTGGACCACGCGAGCTACATCCGCGCCCTGGAGCAGCGGCGGGCGGACTTCAAGGCCCTTGGCGCGCTGGCGACCGACCACGGCGTGATCACGCCCTACACCGAGCGCCTGAGCGCGGGCGAGGCCGACGTGCTGTTCGCCCGAGCGCTGCGCGGCGAGGCGAGCGCGGATGACGCGGCCCGCTTCAGCGCCCATATGCTGATCGCGTTCGCGCGCATGAGCTGCGAGGACGGGCTGGTGATGCAGCTCCACGCAGGCAGCCTGCGCAGCCACCACGACGATCTGGAGCGCCGCTTCGGCCCCGACAAGGGCGCCGACATCCCCGTGGCCATCGAGTGGACGCGCAACCTGCGCCCGCTGCTCAACGCCCACGGGGCCGACCCGCGCTTCCGGCTCATCCTCTTCACCCTGGACGAGAGCGCGTACAGCCGCGAGCTGGCCCCGCTGGCCGGCTACTACCCGGCGGTGCTGCTCGGCCCGCCCTGGTGGTTCCACGACAGCGTACACGGCATGCGGCGCTACTTCGACCAGGTGGTCGAGACGGCCGGGCTGTACAACACCGCCGGCTTCAACGACGACACCCGCGCCTTCGCCTCGATCCCCGCCCGCCACGACGTGTGGCGCCGGGTCAGCTGCGACTGGCTGGCGGAGCAGGTGGTCCAGGGACTCCTGGCCGAGGACGAGGCCGCCGATCTTGCCTACGAGCTGGCGGCGGGCCTGGCGAAACGTGCGTATTCCCGTGGAGCGTGCCATGAATGACATCCAGCAGCTGTTCAGCCTTGAGGGCCAGGTCGCGGTGATCACCGGCGGCACAGGCGTCCTGGGCGGCGTGATGGCCCGGGGCCTGGCGCGGGCCGGGGCGAAGGTGGGCGTGCTCGGCCGGCGGCGCGAGCAGGCCCTGGAGGTCGTGCGCGCCATTCGCGACGCGGGCGGCAACGCCATCGCGCTCGCCGCCGATGTGCTCGACCGGGAGCAGCTGGAGCGCGCCCGCGCCACGCTCCTAGACGAGTGGGGCCAGCTGGACATCCTGGTCAACGCTGCGGGCGGCAACATGCCCGCGGCCACCCTCGCGCCGGGGCACTCGTTCTTCGACCTGCCGGTGGAGGGGCTGGCGCCGGTGCTCGCCCTGAACCTCCAGGGCACGCTGCTGCCCAGCCAGGTCTTCGGCGAGCTGCTGGCGCGGGCCGGGCAGGGCTGCATCGTCAACATCTCCTCGATGGCGGCCCAGCGCGCCCTCTCCCGCGTGGTCGGCTACGGCATCGCCAAGGCGGGCGTGGAGAACGCCACCCGCTGGCTGGCGGTCGAGCTGGCCCGGGCCTTCGGCGGGCGGATCAGGGTCAACGCGATCGCCCCCGGCTTCTTCGTGGGCGAGCAGAACCGGGCGCTGCTGCTGAACGACGATGGCTCGCTCACCCCGCGCGGGCAGACGATCATCGACCACACCCCGGCGGGCCGCTTCGGCCAGCCCGATGAGCTGCTCGGCACCCTGATCTGGCTGTGCGGGCCGGGGGCCGGCTTCGTCAACGGCGTGGTCGTGCCGGTGGACGGCGGATTCAGCGCCTTCAGCGGGGTGTAGCTACTCTAACCCTTTTCAGCCGGGCAGCCCTCACCCCCCAGCCCCCTCTCCCTGAGCGGGGGAGGGGGAGCCGGAAGCATCCTGGTGCGGAATCTCCCCTCTCCCCTTGAGGGAGAGGGGCTGGGGG
>JBAXES010000424.1:0-4368 GCA_037140315.1 Chloroflexales bacterium | reverse complement strand
TCACGGCCCTGCGCACGCGCACCCACGGCGACTACCATCTGGAGCAGGTGCTCTTCACCGGCAGCGACTATATGATCATCGACTTCGAGGGCGAGCCGGTGCGCCCGATCAGCGAGCGGCGGATCAAGCGCACGCCTCTGCGCGATGTGGCCGGCATGCTGCGCTCGTTCCAGTACGCCGCCTACTCCGCGCTGTTCAGCCGCACCGGCGGCACCACGGTGATACCTGAGGAGGCCGCCCGCCTGCGGCGCTGGGCCGACTTCTGGTGCTTCTGGGTCAGCGCGGCCTACCTCGGCAGCTACATCAATCACGCCGACGGGTCGCCCTTCATGCCCGCTAGCCGCGGCGACCTGGAGACGCTCCTGGAGGTGTACGTGCTGGAGAAGGCTGTCTATGAGCTCGGCTATGAGATGAACAACCGCCCGACATGGATGAGCATCCCGCTGAGCGGGATCCTGCGCCAAGTGTCTGGGATACGATAGGGTCTGGACTACGAACGGCGCGGGGCGGGGTGAACGACGCGAACGCGAACGGCGCGAATGACGCGAATATGCAAGCCACGAACAACGTTTGCCGCACCACTTCGCATCGAGTCTACCTCTCCTCGCCACGGCGAGAGAGAGGCCGAGGTGAGGGTCAACGAATACCAATTAGGGAGATCATATGACTGACAATACCACAAAGAAACCCCGGGCCAGCCGGTCTAAGAAGGCCGCCGCCGAACAGCCCCCGCCCGATGCGGCGGTCTCGACGACTGAGGTAAGCGCGGCCCCGGCGGCTGAGGTGGTCGATTCGCCACTGGCAGTCGTGTCCGACCCGCCCGCCGCGTCGCCCGCGCTCACCGACGCCGACGTGTACCTCTTTGGTGAGGGCACCCACTACCGGCTCTACGAGAAGCTGGGGGCCCACCCCACCGAGATCAGCGGCACGCCCGGCACCTACTTCGCTGTCTGGGCCCCCAACGCCGAGTATGTGGCCGTGATCGGCGAGTGGAACGGCTGGGACACCGGCTCTAACCCGCTGAAGATCCGCGGCAGCTCGGGGATCTGGGAGGCGTTCGTCCCCGGCGTCGGCAAGGGCGCGGCCTACAAGTTCCACATCGCCTCGCGCTACTACGGCTACCGCGAAGATAAGACCGACCCCTTCGGCAGCTACTACGAGGTGGCCCCGCGCACCGCCGCCATCGTCTGGGATCGCGACTACAGCTGGGGCGATGACAGCTGGATGGCCACCCGCGGCCAGCACCAGAACCTCAGCGCGCCCATGGCGATCTACGAGATGCACTTCGGCTCGTGGATGCGCGACCCCGCGAACCCTGAGCGCTTCCTGAGCTACCGCGAGCTGGCACCGCTCCTGGCCGACCACATGAAGAAGTGTGGATTCACCCACATCGAGCTGATGCCCGTCACCGAGCACCCCTTCTACGGCTCGTGGGGCTACCAGGCCACCGGCTTCTTCGCGCCCACTAGCCGCTGCGGCACGCCCCAGGACTTTATGTTCTTCGTCGATCACCTGCACCAGCAGGGCATCGGCATTATCCTCGACTGGGTGCCCTCGCACTTCCCCACCGACGGCCACGGCCTGGCCTACTTCGACGGCACGCACCTATTCGAGCACGCCGACCCGCGCAAGGGCTTCCACCCCGACTGGGGCAGCTATATCTTCAACTACGGCCGCAATGAGGTGCGCAGCTTCCTGATCAGCTCGGCGGTCTGCTGGCTGGACAAGTTCCACATCGATGGCCTGCGCGTGGACGCCGTGGCCAGCATGCTCTACCTCGACTACTCGCGCAAGTCGGGCGAGTGGATCCCCAACGAGTACGGCGGCAATGAGAACATCGATGCGATCAATTTCCTGCGCCAGTTCAACGCCGAGGTCTACAAGAGCTTCCCCGACGTGCAGACGATCGCCGAGGAGAGCACCGCATGGCCCATGGTCTCGCGCCCGGCCTACGTCGGCGGCCTGGGCTTCGGCTTCAAGTGGGATATGGGCTGGATGCACGACACGCTCCAGTACATGCGCCGCGAGGGCATCTTCCGGCGCTTCCACCACAATGAGCTGACCTTCCGCGGACTCTACATGTTCACCGAGAACTATATGCTCTCGCTCTCGCACGATGAGGTGGTGCATGGCAAGGGCTCGCTGATGGACAAGATGTCCGGCGACACCTGGCAGAAGTTCGCCAACATGCGCCTGCTCTTCAGCTACATGTACGCCCAGCCCGGCAAGAAGCTGATGTTCATGGGCGCCGAGTTCGGCCAGTGGCGCGAGTGGAACCACGACAGCAGCCTGGACTGGCACCTGCTCCAGTTCCCATCGCACGTCGGCCTCCAGCAGCTGGTGGGCGACCTCAACCGGATCTACAGCAGTGAGCCGGCCCTGCACGAGCTCGACTGCGACCCGGCCGGCTTCGAGTGGGTCGACGCCAGCGATAGCGACAGCAGCGTCTACAGCTTCCTCCGCAAGGGCAAGAACGCCAACGATGTCATCCTGGTGGTGATCAACGCCACCCCGGTGGTGCGGGCCAGCTACCGCATCGGCGTGCCGCGCGGCGGCTGGTGGCGCGAGCTGCTCAACAGCGATGGCGGCGAGTACTGGGGCAGCGGCATTGGCAACGCCGGCGGCATGAGCGCCGACGACGTGCCCGTCCACGGTCGCAACCAGTCGCTGAACTTGACCCTGCCGCCCCTCGGCGCGCTCTTCTTCAAGAGCGAGGGGTGATGGTGCGGGGCGCAGCCGGCGCGCAAGGCCCTGGCACTCTCTGCCAGGGCCTGCGCGTCGGCTGCGCCCTTACAGGAGCTGTCATGCCCGACCGCCCACAGAGCCAGCTCCCCGCATATGACTCCCCCCCCGGCGCGGCCTACCTCGGCGACGGCAAGACCTCCTTCACCATATGGGCGCCCCTGCTCGCCAGCGTCGAGCTGAGCCTCCTCGGCCCGCGCCCGCGCCACGTGCCGATGCGCCGCGACGGCTGGGGCTACTGGCGGGCCACGCTCGACGACGCCCCGCCCGGCGCGCGCTACCGCTACCGCATCGACGGCGGCGACGAGCGGCCCGACCCGGCCTCGCGCCATCAGCCCGACGGCGTCCACGGCCCCTCCGCCGTCATCGACCCGCAGTTCGCCTGGACAGATGACGCCTGGGCCGGCATCCCCCTGCGCGACTACGTGATCTACGAGCTGCACGTCGGCGCCTTCACGCCCGAGGGCACCTTCGAGGCGATCATCCCCCAGCTGCCCCAGCTGAAGGAGCTGGGCGTCACCGCTATCGAGCTGATGCCGGTTGCCCACTTCCCCGGCGCGCGCAACTGGGGCTACGATGGCGTCTACCTCTACGCGCCGCATACGGCCTACGGCGGCGCGGATGGCCTGCGGCGGCTGGTGGACGCCTGCCACGCCCACGGGGTCGCCGTGGTGCTGGATGTGGTCTACAACCACCTCGGCCCCGAGGGCAACTACATGTGGCAGATCGCCCGGCCCTTCTTCACCGACCGCTACCGCACGCCCTGGGGCGACGCGATCAACTACGATGGCCCCGACAGCGACCCGGTGCGCCACTTTATCATCGCCAACGCCCTGCACTGGCTGCGCGAGTACCATATCGACGCCCTACGCCTGGACGCCGTCCACGCGATCTACGACACCTCGGCCTACCACCTGCTGGAGGAGCTGGCAGACGCGGCGCACGCCCAGGCCGAGGCCATAGGCCGACGGGCCTACCTGATCGCCGAGAGCGACCAGAATGACCCGCGCCTGCTGCGCGCGCCGGCCATCGGCGGCTACGGTCTGGACGCCCAGTGGGCCGACGAGCTCCACCACGCCATCCACGCCCTGCTCACCGGCGAGCGTATGGCCTACTACAGCGGCTTCGGCCAGCTGGCCCAGCTCGCCAGCGCCTACCGCCAGGCGTATGTCTTCGCCGGGGACTACGCGCCCGCCCGCCGCCGTCGCCTGGGCCGCGCGCCCACCGGCTGCCGCCCCGAGCAGTTCATCGTCTGCACCCAGAACCACGACCAGGTGGGCAACCGCGCCTTCGGCGACCGGCTGGGCGAGACGCTCAGCCCCGCCCAGCTCAGGCTCGCCGCCGGGGCCGTGCTGCTCGCGCCATTCACCCCGCTCATCTTCATGGGCGAGGAGTACGCCGACCACGCCCCCTTCCAGTACTTCACCGACCACAGCGACCCCGACCTGGTGCGCGGCGTGCGCGAGGGCCGCAGGGCAGAGTTCGCCGACTTCGCCCGGACCCACGGCCAGGAGCTGCCCGACCCGCAGCACCCGGCCACCTTCGCCCGCTCGAAGCTCGACCTCTGTCTGCGCGACGGCGGCCACCACAAGGCGCTGCGCGACCTCTACCGCGAGCTGCTGCGCC
>JBAXES010000423.1:0-4381 GCA_037140315.1 Chloroflexales bacterium | reverse complement strand
GCTAGATCAGCCCGAACCTGAGCCGCCAGACATTCACGAGGGCCTCAAGGACGATGCGGCGCGACATCTTCGACTGGCCGACGCGCCGGTCGGGGAAGATGATCGGCACCTCGCCGATGCGGGCGCCGGCGCCGCAGGCGCGGTAGACCATCTCGATCTGGAAGGCGTAGCCGTTGGAGCGTACGGCACCCAGGTTGATCGACTCAAGGAGGCCGCGCCGGTAGCAGCGGTAGCCGCCGGTGCTGTCGGACACGGGCAGGCCGAGGATCACCCCGGCGTAGAGGTTGCCGCCGCGGCTGATCAGCTTGCGGCTGAGCCCCCAGTCGGTGGTGCCGCCGCCGCGCACGTAGCGTGAGCCGAGCACCAGGTCGTAGTCGCGGGTGGCCGCGTCGATCAGCGCCGGGAGGTAGCGCGGGTCGTGGGAGAAGTCGGCGTCCATCTCGACAATGAGCTGGGCGCCATCGGCCAGGGCGCGCCGGAAGCCGGCGATGTACGCGGTGCCGAGGCCGAGCTTGCCAGGGCGCACGAGCAGGCCGACGCGCGGCTCCTCGCGGGCCATACGCGCGACCATGTCGCCGGTCCCATCGGGCGAGCCGTCGTCCACCACGAGGACGCGGCAGCGCGGATGGGCGAGGACCTGCGGGATGAGCTGGCCGATATTTTCGGCCTCGTTATAGGTGGGGATGATCACTGTGCAGTCGGCGATATCGACCGGCAGCGCTCCGATGCGCGGGAGCGCATCCTGCGCTGGGGTTGTTGTCATTGAGCGCCTCCTCGCCGGCGATAGTGGGCAGCGCACTCGCACTCCCAGGCGATCGTAACGGCACCATGCTATTATAGCCGGGTGCTTTACATGGTGCTATCACTGTAGCAGATTCGTCCTGAACAGCCTGGGAGGAAGGGTGCCCATGGCCAACCTTCGCCCGCCGCGCGCCGGGCTGCGCCTCGACCACCTCTGGGCGATCTTTGCGCTGAGCGTGATCGGCGGGTTCATCAGCCTTGCCCCCACAGCGCCGAATGACTTCTGGTGGCACCTCAAGGCCGGCGAGCTTGTGGCCACCGGCGGCATCCCCACCACAAACCTCTTCGCGTGGACCATCCCTGCCGACCACCCCTACGTCTATCAGAGCTGGCTAGGCGAGTGGCTTTTCTACGCTATCGTCCGGGCCGGCGGGCTGCCGATGGCGATCTTCGCCCGCAACATCCTCGGCGCGCTGGCCTTCGCCATGCTTACCTGGGAGGCCCGCCTGCGCAGCGGCTCGTGGCGACTGGGCGCGCTGGCCGCCCTGCTCGCCGCCGGGATGACGATCAACAACCTGAACGCACGTACGCAGAACTGGTCGTGGCTGCCCTTTATGGCCACCCTGATGATCCTGGGCGGCTATGTGGCGGGACGTCTCAAGCCACGCTGGCTGATCGGCCTGCCGCTGCTGATGCTCTTCTGGGTGAACGCCCACGGTGCCTTTGTGATGGGGCTGCTGGTTGCCGGTACTTTCGTGGGTGGCGAGACGCTGCGGCGCCTGCTGCACCAGCCACGCGCCCTGGGCTGGCCACAGCTGCGCCGGCTGTACCTGGCCGTCGCTGGTATGCTCGCGGCGACCCTGGCGAACCCGCTCGGCGTCGGCGTCTTCGGCTATGTGGCCAGCATGCTGGGCGATGAGGCCAGCCAGGGGCTGATCAACGAGTGGCAGCCGCCCAACCCGCATAGCCCTGCGGGGGCGATCTTCTTCGTCGGCGTGCTGGCGCTGATCGCCGCGCTTGCCCTTGCCCGCCGCCGCCCGACGATCAGCGATGTGCTGCTGGTGTGCGGGCTGGCCTGGCAGGCGTTTATGGGCGGGCGCTACGTGGTCTGGTTTGGCATGGCGGCCATGCCGATCATGGCCCAGTCCCTCGTCTCGCCCCGGACGGTCTTCCGCATCAATGGCGGGCCGCCGCGCGCGCGCGGCGGCGGCGGCGCGGCGAACCTGCTGCTGGCCCTGCTGCTGGCCGCCGCGTTCGTGGCGCTCCAGCCCTGGTTGAAGCCGCTGCTGCCCCTTCCCGCCCCCTACCGGGCGATCTTCGCCGATGTGCCGGGCGCGCCGCAGCTGTTTAGCGCCGACACCCCGGCGCTCGCCGTGGCTGAGCTGCGGGCCAGGCCCTGCGCTGGGCCGATCTTCAACGAGATGGGCTACGGCTCGTATATGGCCTGGGCGCTCTACCCGGCGGCGCAGAGCTTCATCGACCCGCGGGTGGAGCTGTACCCGCTGCAGCTCTGGCAGGACTACGCGGCGATCAGCCGGGGGCAGGATGCGCTGTCTAAGCTTAATCACTACGGGGTTGCCTGTGTGCTGCTCGACCGGGGGCACCAGGGCGGGCTGGCCACAGCCCTAGACGATGCGTCGGGCTGGGAGCGCAGCTTCCGCGCGGGGGCGAGCGAGATCTGGCGGAGGAGGTAGCGGATCAACATGCGTATTCTTCCAGCGAGACCCGGCGCGGGCCTGACGCTCGACAAGGTCTGGATCTTTGCGGCGGTGGCCTTCATCGCCCTGCGCGCCCTGCTGACGCCGATCCCGCCGAACGACTTCTGGTGGCATATGGCCACCGGCCGGCTGATCGTCGAGCGTGGGCAGATCCCGGCGGCGGACAGCTTCTCGTACACGCGGGCGGGCGAGCCGTTCTATAACCAGAGCTGGCTCGGCCAGCTGCTGATGTACGGGCTCTATCAGCTCGGCGGCCTGCCCGCCGTGATCCTGGCCCAGGCGGCGCTGCTGGCCGGTACCTACGGCCTGCTGCTGCGCCTCTGCGTGCGCCGCACCGGTCGGCTGCGCCTCTGCGTGGCCTTCCTGCTGATGGCGACGATGCCGGCCTCGTTCGACAACTGGATCGTGCGACCGCAGACCTACGCCCTGCCGCTGTTTGTGGCCTACCTGTATGTGCTCGATCGGTGGCGGTCGGGGTCTCGCTGGGGCGCAGCAGCCGCAGCGGGATCGCGAGGCATTAGCGGTGGCGTATGGGCGACTGCTGCGCCCCTACTTTGGTTGCCGGTGCTCGGGGTAATCTGGGTGAACCTGCACGGCTCGTTTGTGCTGGGTGGCGCGCTGATCGGGCTGACCTTTGTGGGCGAGGGGCTGCGCCGCTTGGTGTCCGACCGGCGTGAGGAGTGGGCCTGGGCGCACCGCCCGGTGGGCCGGGCCGAGGATGTCCTGGGCCGCCCGCCGGCGGCGAACCGCCCGCCGCTGCGCCAGCTCTTCCTGGCCGGGGCGCTCACCGGCGCGGCCTGGCTGATCAACCCCGGCGGCCTCCAGGTGCTCGGCTATGTGCGCAACCTGCTGGGCAGCTCGGCGGTGACGCAGCTGGTGACCGAGTGGGCGCCACAGACGGTGCGCGATACGGGCGGGGTGATCTTCTTCATCTTTGTGATCATCGGGGTGCTGCTGCTGGCCTACGCGCCGCAGCGGCCCGACCCGGTGGGGATGTTGGTGGCCGGGGCCTTCTTCTGGCTGGCCCTGGGCGCGGTGCGCAACAACATCTGGTTCATCGCCGCGGCCACGCCGCTACTGGCAGATCAGCTGGCGAGCTGGATCCCGCGCGATGAGGCGCCGGCCTTCCAGGGTGCGCCGGCGATTAACGCGGCCCTGGCCGGTGTGGTCGGCCTGCTGCTGCTGCTCGCCCTGCCCTGGGTGAAGCCGACCCTCGGCCTGCCGCCCGAGGTCGGCGGCCTGCTCTCACCCGAGACGCCCGTCGCCGCCGCAGAGTTTCTGCGGGCGGACCCGCGGCGGCCCGCGCGGCTCTTCCACGAGATGAGCTACGGCAGCTACCTGATCTGGGCCGACCCTGGGCAGAAGGTCTGGGCCGACCCGCGGATCGAGCTGTACCCGCTGGGGCAGTGGCTGGACTACCAGCGGCTCTCGGGCGGCGTGAGTGTGGACGAGCTGCTGGCGAAGTACGCCATCGACGGCCTGCTGCTGAGCAATAAGAGCCAGGAGTCCCTGGTCGCGTACGCGCGGGCGCGCCCGCAGGCGTGGGAGCAGCGCTACGCGGACGAGGAGGCGACGTACTTCGTGCGTCGCTAGGGCTGCCGCCCTGGAATCCATATTTCTATGTATGAAATGGCCAGCGAAGCTGGCCATTTCATACATAGAAATATATTGTTTCGAGGGCCTGCGGCCCTAGCGACGCATGCGCGGTTAGCGCGTGTGGACGAGGGCGAGCCACTCGCCCTCGGCGTGGCGCTCTAGCTGGCGCAGGCCGGCGGCGGCAAACGCCTCCACCACATCGGCCTCTTTGGTGTCGATAATGCCGCTGCTGATCATGGTGCCGCCGGGCACGAGGGCGGCCGCCATATCGGCGGCGAGCATCACCAGCACCTTGGCGATCAGGTTGGCGACGATCAGCTCAGACT
>JBAXES010000422.1:0-4388 GCA_037140315.1 Chloroflexales bacterium | reverse complement strand
AGCGAGACGAACACCCCGTAGACGCCGGTGGTGAGCAGGAGCAGCAGCACCCAGTACTCTTTGGTGCGGTTCTCGATGTTCCAGCTCATCAGCGCGCCGGTGAAGATCACCACCCCATTGAGCACCAACATCGCCAGGCTGATCCCATCGACGCCGAGCAGGTAGGAGATGCCGAGCTGGGGCATCCAGTCGAGCCGCTCGACGAACTGGAATCCGCCGGCGGTCGGGCTGTAGCCCAGGAAGATCAGCACCGACAGCACGAGCGACACGAAGGCGAACCCGGTGCCGACGACGCGCATCAGGTTCTTCTGGCTGCTTGGGATGGCGGCGATCAGCAGCGTCGGCACGAGCAGGCTCAGCCAGGTCAGGCTCAGCCAGGGGACACTTGTTGGGAGGGTGATCAGTCCCATACGTTCCTTGATGCCTGATCCGCGATGCGCGCATCGCGGATCACAGATTACGACAGCGCGCGCTGGAACACCGCCACCAGCTGAGTCGCTGCGGCGTTAAACAGGTTCATGATCGGGGCCGGGTAGATGCCGAGCAGCAGCAGGGCCGCCAGGAAGGGCACGCTCGCCCACAGCTCGGCGGGGCGTAGGTCGGTGAACCCGTGGGCCGCATCGCCCTCCGGCCCGAGGAAGATGCGCTGGTACATCAGCAGCAGGGCCAGAGCGGTGATGATCAGGCCGATCACTGCCAGGTTGGTGAAGAGCGGCAGGGTGGCCCAGGCCCCGCGGAAGATGAAGAACTCGCCGACGAAGCCGGCCAGGCCGGGCAGGCCCAGGTTAGCGAACATCGCCACGCCCAGCACCCCGGCGAAGGTGGGGGCCACCGTGCGCAGGCCGCCGAGCCCGCTCAGGTTCCAGCTGCCGGTGCGCGCGTGCAGTGAGCCGGCCAGATAGAACAGGACGCCGGTGCTCAGGCCGTGGGCCACCATCTGCATCAGGGCTCCGTTGATCGCGATCGCCCGCGAGTCCTGGCTGGCCCCGCCGGGGGTGGCGGCGGCGGCGGCGGCGATAGCAAGCATCACATAGCCCATGTGGTTGATGCTGGTGTAGGCGATCAGCCGCTTGATGTCGCCGCTGATGTTGGCCAGGGCGCCGAAGGCGCCGGCCACAATCCCCACCAGGGCCAGGGCGCCCATCACTGGGGCGAAGGCCTGGGCCGCGTCGGGCACGAGGGGCAGCAGGATGCGCAGCATGCCGTAGGCGCCCATCTTGCTCATCACCGCGCCCAGCAGGATGGATCCGGCCACCGGGGCCTGGCTGTAGGCGTCGGGCAGCCAGGTGTGGAAGGGCCAGACCGCCAGCTTGATCGCGAAGGCGATGAAGATCGCCCAGAAGGCGATGCTCGTGTAGAGCAGCGGGTAGGGGCCGCTCGCCCCGAGCATGCGCACCACCCCGATCTTGCTCATGTAGCTGTAGATGATCTCGCGCAGGTTGCCCGTGGTGCCCTCAACCGCCAGGCTCTGGCCGAGCCGCCCGAGGCTGATCAGGTCGAAGGTGGGCGCGCCGACGTTGCGGGTGGCCAGGTAGAGCACCTGGAAGAGCAGCAGCAGGCCCACCGAGCCGGCCATCGTGTAGATGAAGAACTTAAAGGCGGCGTAGCGGCGGTTCTCGCGGCCCCAGAGCTGGATGAGGAAGAAGGCCGGCACCAGGCTGAACTCCCAGAAGATGAAGAAGAAGAAGAAGTTCAGGGCCACGAAGTAGCCGATCATCGCCGCCTCAAGCAGCAGCAGCAGGGCGAAGTGCGTCTTGGCACGCTCGGTCACGCCCCAAGAGGCCGCTGCGGCCAGGGGCGCCATCGCCACGGTGAGCAGCACCATAGGCAGGCTCAGGCCGTCCACGCCGAGGAAGTAGTCCACGCGGATCGCCTTGATCCAGGCGATCTTCTCGACGAACTGCACTACCCCCTGGCCGTCGGAGGTCGCAGCGGAGCTGAACCCGGCTGCCACCATGGCGGCGATGGCGATCGGCAGGCCCATCCATGCGGTGACGCCGATCTTTACCAGGCGATCATCCAAGCGCAGCGCGCCGGCCAGGCCGACCAGGGCCATGCCCAGCAGGGGCGACAGCAGCAGCAGTGTCAGCCAGGGCACGCCGCCCGGCGAAGGCATAAGGTAGGCAGGCATAAATCCCTCGTAGGGGCGCAGCAGTCGCCACGCGACCCGAAACTATGCTCGATCCACAAAGACGACTGCTGCGTCCCTACTTCTTGATCACATACAAATACAGCATCGCCAGCGCCAGGGTGCCGGCGAACACATAGGCCACATAGTCCTGGGCCTTGCCGGTCTGTAGGCGGCGGGTCTGTCGACCGGCCGCATTTGCCCCGCTGGCCAGGGCGTCCGGCCCGTCGTTGAGCAGAGTGTCGTCGATGATGTAGTTCACCCGGCTGACGAAGAGCGTCACCTTGCCCACGCCGTCCACGACCGCATCGAGGAGGGCGCGGTCGATGAAGGCCCAGGCGACGGTCAGGGCTTTGGTGATCTGGCCGAAGCTGCCCGCGTACAGCTCGTCGATGCGGTACTTCTCGTTCAGGATGCGGAACAGGCCGGGCGCTCGCGCATCCAGCGGGTCGGTGTCCTGGGCCGTGCGGAAGGCGCTGCGGTAGGCGAGCCAGCCGACGGCGATGCCGGAGCTCGCCACCACCAGAGAGATGGCCGCCACCAGCCAGTTGATCTCCGCCAGTTCCTGGCCCCACAGGCGGGCCAGCCAGAAGCTGCCGGGGAAGTTGTGGAAGGGTAGGTTGAAGAAGCCCGCCGTCAGCGCGAAGCTGGCTAGCACCACCAGGGCCGCCGTCATCGTCGGCGACTCGTGCCAAAGATCGTGGTCATCGTGCGCATCTCCGTGTGAGGAGTGTGCGTCTCCATGAGTGGTATGGGCATCAAGATGATCGGAGTGATGCGGGGCTGGCTCTGGGTTCACAAAAGCCACCACTTCATTGCCACGGTACGTACCGAAGAAGACCAGCAGCCACTGGCGGGTCATGTAGAAGGCCGTCAGGAAGGCCGCCAGGGTCAGCACGCCATAGACCACAAAGTTGCCGTCCTCCATCGCGTGGGCCAGGATCTCGTCCTTGCTCCAGAAGCCGGCGAAGGGCACGATCCCGGCCAGGGCTAGGTAGCCAATCGAGTAGGTCCAGAAGGTCCAGGGCAGCTTGGTGCGCAGGCCGCCCATATTGCGGATATCCTGTGCGGTCTGCTGAGCGGCGTACTCATCCTCGTGGTGCAGCTTCGCGATGGCGGGGGTGCCCTCCATCGCGTGGATGACCGCGCCGGAGCCGAGGAAGAGCAGGGCCTTAAAGAAGGCGTGGGTGATCAGGTGGAACATCCCGGCCACCCAGCCGCCGATGCCGAGGGCGGCGACCATAAAGCCGAGCTGGCTCAGCGTGCTGTAGGCCAGGATGCGCTTGATATCGTACTGGGCCACGGCGATGGTGGCGGCGAACAGCGCGGTGAACGCGCCGACAACCCGCACCACCATCAGGGCGGTGCCGTCGGTGCCGTGGTCGGCCAGGAAGATCGGGTAGGTGCGGGCCACCAGGAACACGCCGGCGGCCACCATCGTCGCGGCGTGGATGAGCGCCGACACCGGGGTCGGGCCCTCCATCGCGTCGGGCAGCCAGACGTGCAGCGGGAACTGGGCCGACTTGCCGATCGTGCCGCAGAAGAGCAGCAGGGCGATCCCGGTGGCGTGGGTCATCCCCAGCATGCCGGGCTCGCTGCCGATGCGCTTGAGGAACTCGGGGTTGAAGATCTGGCCCTCGCCGACGCCGAAGGCCAGGCTGCCGGCCTGCGTCCACAGGTAGGCCAGGCCGACCATCATCAGCACGTCGCCGATGCGCGTGGTGATGAAGGCCTTGACGGCGGCGCGGTAGGCCTGGGGCCGCTCGTAGAGGAAGCCGATCAGCAGGTACGAGCAGAGGCCCATGATCTCCCAGGCCATGAAGAAGAGCAGCAAGTTGTCGGCCATGGTCATCAGCAGCATCGCCGACGTGAAGAGCGAGATGAAGCTGAAGAAGCGGCTCTGGCGCGGGTTGCTGGCCATGTAGCCGATCGAGAAGAGGTGGATGCAGGTTGCGGCGATGGTCACCATCGCCAGCATCACGGCCACCGGCGAGTCGATGTACACGCCCATGGTGAACGTCGCCGATCCGGCGGGCGCCCAGGCGAAGTGCTGGACGACTGCGGGCGCCGGGAAGGCGAAGCCCTCACCCTCCACGACAGCGTGGGGCGCGCCGGACACCGCGGCCAGCAGGCCCAGGGCCACCAGCGTCGCGATCAGCATCAGGCCGGTGGCCGTCCACGTGCTGGCCGGCTTGCTCTGGCGCAGCGGGGTGAAGGTGATCAGCGCGAAGCCGAGCAGCGGCAGCGCCGGGATCAGCCA
>JBAXES010000421.1:0-4389 GCA_037140315.1 Chloroflexales bacterium | reverse complement strand
GTGCTGCTCGATGGCGACCGCGCCATCGGGGTGATGTCCAACCAGCGCCCGCCCGCGATCAGCCCGCCCGACGCGGCGGCGATCATCGACCCGCTGCTGATCGAGTTCTGCTTCCAGACCGCCGGGATCTTACAGGCCGTGCGCGACGGCGTGCTGGCCCTGCCGGCGGAGATCGAGTCGGCGACCGTCTACCGGGCCACCCCGCCGCCCGGCGAGCCCCAGCTCTACGCGGTGGTCACGCCTGCCGGGGACGACAGCTTCGACGCCCAGGTGCGTGATGAGGCCGGCGAGGTGTACGTGGCGCTGCGCGGCTACCACACCGTGGCCCTACCCGGTACGGTGAAGATCTAATGTATGGTGGGCTTGGGAGGCTTCGCCTCCCAAGCCCACCATACAAGACCGAGGGGCCGATGATCAACTGGCTGACGATTGAGCGTCGCGACTGCCCGCCAGCGCAGCACGTGCTCGCCCCGCCAGAGCTGGAGCGCTACGCCGGGCTGCGCACGGAGAAGCGCCGGGGGGACTGGCTGCTCGGTCGGGTTGCGGCCAAGCGGCTGGTGCAGCGGCACATGGGTGGGCTTGGCCTAGATCTGTCGCCAGCGGCGATCATGATCCTGAGCGACCGCGACGGGGCGCCGCGGGTTGCACCGTGGGGGATGGCCATGGCCATCCCCCACATCGGTGCCGAGCTGGAGGCGCTGCAGATCAGCATCAGCCACACTGCCAGCCGATCATTGTGCGCGATGATCAGCGGCACCCGACCTGCTATCGCGCTCGGGGCCGACATCGAGCAGATCGCAGCGAGGGGCAGCAGCTTCGCCCAAGCCTACGACACCCCGGCCGAGCTGGCCCTGCTGGACGCCACGCCGGCCGAGTGCTACGACACCCTGTCCACGGCGATCTGGAGCGCGAAGGAGGCGCTGCTAAAGGTCACCCGCCACGGGCTGAGGGTCGATACCCGGATGGTTACCTGCCTGCCCGCCCAGCAAGTACGGGACGGCTGGGCGCCGGTCGCGATCAGCACCGAGCTGACCAGCGCATCGGTGGTTGGCTGGTGGCGGGTTCGCGACGGCTATGTGATCACCATTGCTGCGGGTGGGGAGGGGGGCGCGCACCCCAGCCCCCGCCCATCCTTCTCAGATAAGGACGAACAATGCAGGACTATATCGACAGGCTGCGGGCGCTGAAGGCGGAGGCCGCAGGCTCGGCCAAGGATGCTGAGGCGCAACACAAGCGTGGCAGGCTCACCGCCCAGGAGCGGATCGACCTGCTCTTCGACCCGGGCAGCTTCAACGAGATCGACACCCTGGTGACGCCGCGCTACGACAGCTACATGGGCGGCAAGGGCTCGCGCCTCGGCGACGGCGTGATCACCGGGTTCGGCCTAGTGCAGGGCCGGCAGGTCTTCGCCGCCGCCCAGGACGCCACCGTGATGGGCGGCTCGCTCGGCGAGATGCACGCCAACAAGATCGTCAAGGCCATGCGCATGGCCCTCAGCTACGGCTGCCCCTTCGTGGCCCTGAATGACTCGGGCGGGGCGCGCATCCAAGAGGGCGTGGACAGCCTGGGCGGCTACGCCCGCATCTTCGACGCCAACTGCGAGTCCTCCGGCGTCATCCCGCAGCTCTCGGTTATCCTCGGCCCCTGCGCCGGCGGCGCGGTCTACTCGCCGGGACTCACCGACTTCATCTTCATGACCGAGAACAGCTACATGTTCATCACCGGCCCCGAGGTGGTGAAATCGGTGATGCAGGAGAACGTGAGCCAGGAGGAGCTGGGCGGCGGGCGCATCCACGCCACCGAGAGCGGCGTGGCCCACTTCCTGTCGGGCAACGACCGTGAGTGCCTGCTGAAGGTGCGCGATCTGCTCGGCTACCTGCCCTCAAACAACCAGAGCGACCCGCCCTACATCGCCCCGCGCGACGACCCGGAGCGGCGCTGCCCCGAGCTTGAGCAGCTGGTGCCGGTGGACCCGCACAAGCCCTACGACGTGCGCACGGTGATCGCCAGCATCGTCGACGACGGGCGCTTCATGGAGATCCACGAGCTCTGGGCGCAGAACCTTGTGGTGGGCTTCGCCCGCCTCGACGGCTTCGTGGTCGGCCTCGTGGCCAACCAGCCCATGAGCCTGGCCGGCACAATCGACATCAAGGCCAGCATCAAGGCCACCCACTTCATCCGCATCTGCGACGCCTATAACATCCCGATCATCACCCTTCAGGATGTGCCGGGCTTCCTGCCGGGCACCAGCCAGGAGTACGGCGGGATCATCCGCAACGGCGCGCGCCTGATCTACGCCTACTCGGAGGCCACCGTGCCCAAGCTCATGCTCATCCTGCGCAAGAGCTACGGCGGGGCCTACTGCGTGATGAGCAGCAAGGGCCTGCGCGGCGACCTGCTCTACGCCTGGCCGAACGCCGAGCTGGCGGTGATGGGCGCGGCCGGCGCGGTCAACATCCTCTTCCGCAATGAGGTGAAGTCCGCCGAGGACCCCAAGGCCCGCAGCGCCGAGCTCGTCTCCGAGTACCAGGAGAAGTTCAACAACCCCTATGTCGCCGCCGCCCGCGGCCTGATCGACGACGTGATCGAGCCGCGCGACAGCCGCCGCGTCCTGATCCGCGCCCTACACGTGACCCTCGCCAAGCGTGACCGCCACGTACCGAAGAAGCACGGCATCTCGCCGATGTAGGTGGGGGCCACAGGCCCCCAAGATGATCAGATATCTGGTTGAGATTGCCAGCTGCGCTGGCAATCTCGACCAGATATCTATAGGGTTTTAGCCGGAGGCGACAGAGAAGGCATGTTCAAAAAAGTACTGGTTGCCAACCGTGGCGAGATCGCCGTCCGCATTGTGCGGGCCTGCCGCGATCTGGGCATCGGCGCCGTGGTCGTATACGAGCCCGACGACATCGGGGCGCTACACGTGCGCCTGGCCGACGAGGCCTACGCCCTCAGCGGGCCGGGCAGCTACCGCAACCCCGACGAGATGCTCAGCGCGGCCCGCCACACCGGCGTGGACGCCGTACACCCCGGTTACGGACTGATCTCCGAGCACCCCGGCTTCGTGCGGGCCTGCGAGGACGCCGGGATCGTGGTGATCGGGCCGGGGAGCGCTGTCTTGGAGCAGGTGCGCAATAAGATCGCCGCAGTTGCACGGGCGCGGGCCGCCGGTGTTGTCACCACCTACCCCTCCTCGCGGGCCTTCGCGCCCGACGAGGGCGAGGCGATGCTGGCCGAGGCCGATTCGATCGGCTACCCCCTGGTGGTGAAGGCCCACGCCGGCGGGCACGGGCGCGGCACCCACATCGTGCATGATCGTGAGTCGCTCCTGCCGACCGTCATCCGCTCCTCAGGCGCGGCCCAGGCCTTCTACGGCGACGCCCACGTCTACCTGGAGGCCGCGATGTCGGCCTCGCACTATATCGAGGTGCCGGTGCTGGGCGATAGCCACGGCACGATCATCCATCTGGGCGAGCGCGACGGCTCCATCCAGCGCAACACCCGCAAGGTGATCGGCGAGTCCCCCGCCCCAGGGATCAGCCATGACCAGCGCGAGGCGATCTGGAAGACTGCGCTGCAGATCGCCCACCTCTTCGAGATCTGCGGCGCCGCCACGATCGAGTTTGTGGTCGACAGCGCCGGCCAGCACTACTTCACCGAGATCAAGCCGCGCATCCAGGTCGAGCACCTCGCGACCGAGATGATCACCCGGATCGACCTGGTGCGCGAGCAGCTGCGCATCGCCGCCGGCGAGCCCCTCGGCTACACCCAGGAGCAGGTGCGCCTGAGCGGGGTGGCCATGTTCTGCCGGATCAACGCCGAGGACCCCTGGCACGGCTACCTGCCAAGCCCCGGCCACATCTCCTCATTCCGCATCCCCGGCGGGCCAAACGTGCGCGTGGATACCTACGCCTACTCCGGTGCCACCGTGCCCATCCACTACGACTCGCTGCTGGCCAAGCTCGGCGTCTGGGGGGCCACCCGCGAGGAGTGCCTGAACCGAGTCCAGCGCGCGCTGCAGGAGTTTCAGATCAGCGGGGTGCGCACCAACCTCAGCCTGCTGCGCCTGATCGTCAGCGACACGGAGTTTGTGACCGGCACCTACACCACCGAGTCGAGCCAGCAACCCCTGATGGACGCGCCGCCCCCCGACGATAAGCTGGGCGATATTGCGGCCGTGGTTGCCTTGGCCTTCCTCAGCCGCCTCCAGTCGGCCAGCCCGACCACCCCGCCCGCCTTCACCAGCGGGTGGTATCGCGACAGCCGAAAGCTGCCCTCTTAGAGGTGCGGCGTGCGGCGATGTTTGCGCCGCACGCCGCACGCCATACAATTAATTTAGACAAGGTTACAGGGAACAGGGAACAGGGAACAGAAATACCGCATCCTGAT
>JBAXES010000420.1:0-4405 GCA_037140315.1 Chloroflexales bacterium | reverse complement strand
CGCAGGAAGAGCCCGTGGGTCTGGCGGGCGTAGCGGGCGTAGCAGGCGAGCAGGGCCGGCAGATCTTCGCCGCCGAGGTGGCGCAGGTGGTCGCGCGGGCCGGCTGGGAAGCTGTCGGGGCCTACGCGGTAGTGCGAGAGGCGGGCGCCGTAGCCGAAGCCCATCTGGCGGTAGAAGTCGGGCCTGAAGGGGTAGAGCGCCGCCACAGGCGCGCCGGCGGCGCGGTAGTGGCGCAGGTAGTGGCGGATCAGGTCGCGGGCGACGTGCTCCTTCTTGTGCAGCAGGTCCACTGCCACCATCGCCACGCCGCCCACCGGCACCGGGGAGCCGTGGAAGAGCATGGTGAAGTCGTGGTGGCGCATCCCGCCGAGCAGATCGGCGTCGCGGAAGCAGCCGTAGAGCCGGGTGGTCGGGTTCTCGGCCTGCTCGGCGCGCATGCGCTCGGCCACATCCTCGGGCCGAGCGGATATGCTGGGGTAGGCCCCCAGCGCGATCTGGGCGAAGCTGATGATTTCGTCGTCGGCGAGCGGGCGGATCTCAGTTGACATAGCGGACTCCCGCAGGCGCACAAAAATCGGCGCTGGTCGCGCCGACGCCAGAGTGTACCACAGGCCCGCGCGCGGTGTCAATTGGCGAGCTGGCGCGCGATCTGGTTGTGCCGGGCGACGAGCGCCCGCGTATCCACGCCCACGAGGGCGCCCTCGCGCACCCGTACCGCCCCGTTGATCACGCTCAGGCTCACGCCGGGCGGCTGGCAGAAGGCCAGGGCGGCCAGCGGGTCGTGGACGGCCCCGCCCGCCAGGCCCAGCCCGTCCAGCCGGTAGCCGACCATGTCGGCGCACATGCCGGGGGCCAGCTGGCCGATGTCGTCGCGGCCGAGCACCGCCGCACCGCCGCGCGTGGCCAGGCGCAGGGCCTCGCGCGCAGCCATCGCCGCCGGGCCGCCCATCACGCGCTGGAGCAGCATGGCCTGGCGGGCCTCGGCCAGCATGTGCGACCCGTCGTTCGACGCCGACCCGTCTACGCCGAGCCCCACCCGCGCCCCTGCCGCCGCCAGGGCGCGCACCGGCGCGATCCCCGAGGCCAGCCGCATGTTCGAGCTCGGGCAGTGGGCCACCCCGGTGCAGCTGTGGCCGAGCCGCCCCACCTCGTCGGCCGAGGGGTGTACCACATGGGCGTGCCACACGTCCGGCCCGACCCAGCCCAGGTCCTCGATCAGCTCCACCGGGCGCCGCCCGAAGACCTCAAGGCAGTAGCGCTCCTCGTCGAGGGTCTCGGCCAGGTGGGTGTGCGAGTGGACCCCGTAGCTGCGGGCCAGGGCCAGGCTCTCGCGCATCAGGTCGAGGGAGACCGAGAAGGGCGAGCAGGGCGCCAGCACCACGCGCAGCATCGCGCCGGGGCGCGGGTCGTGGTACTGCTCGATCAGGCGGCGCGAGTCGCGCAGGATGGCGGCCTCATCCTCGACCACACGGTCGGGCGGCAGGCCGCCCTTGCTCTGGCCCACCGACATGCTGCCGCGGGCCGCGTGGAAGCGGAAGCCCAGCTCGGACGCGGCCTGGATCTGGTCGTCGAGGCGCGCGCCGTTCGGCCAGATGTAGGTGTGGTCGCTGGAGGTGGTGCAGCCGGAGAGCATCAGCTCGGCGATGGCCAGCTTACTGCTGACGTAGATCGCCTCGGGCGTGAGTCCGGCCCAGATCGGGTAGAGCGTGGTCAGCCAGCCGAACAGGTTGCTGTCCTGGGCCATGCAGCGGGTGAGGGTCTGGTAGAAGTGGTGGTGGGTGTTGACCATACCAGGCATCACCAGCATGCCGCGCGCGTCGATGAGCGTGTCCGCCGTGCGCGGCAGGTCGGCGCTCGGTCCGACCTGGGCGATCATGCCGTCAATTGCGTAGACTCCGCCGCCGGTGATTCGCGAGTCGGCGTCGTTCATAGTGACAAGCAGATCGGCATTATGCAGCAACAGGGTTGGCATGGGCTCTCCTGAGTGGTGATCAACATATGATCGACGAACAGCAGTATTCTACTCGACTCGGCCCTGATGATCCGCAGTGGTTATTGCGGCGCGGTAGTTTACCTCGTATACTGCCCAGTAGGCGCTGGGTAAGGCCAGATGGTCAGGAGCATAGTATCGTTTACGTACACCAAGATGCGGTGGTGATCTCCGATCTCAGCCTCCAGATCCGGCGCTGGAGCGACGCGGCGGCCCGGCTCTACGGGTGGGCCGACAGCGAGGTCCTGGGCCGGTCGCTCGGCGAGGTCATCCCGACTCTGCGCTACCTCGGCGGCGGGGATGATCAGGCTGCCCGCGACGCCCTCGCCCGCGACGGGTTCTGGCGCGGGGAGGTGGTGCAGCCCCACCGCGACGGGCGCGAGCTGACGATCAGGACGTCGGTGCAGGTGCTGCGCGACGCCGAGGGCCAGCCCCAGGCGTATATCGCGGTCAACCGCGACATGAGCGCCCAGAAGGAGTCTGAGGCGACCCTGTGGCGCTACGCCGAGCGCCTGCGCATCCTCCACCACATCAACCAGAAGACGCTGGCCGGCCACGCCCTCAACGAGATCATCGGCGAGGTGCTGGATCTGCTGCGCCACCTGGTGCCGTCCCAGCTCGCCAGCGTGATGCTCTACAACGCCGATATGCGCAAGGGGGTTGTGCAGGGGGTGAGCAACGATCTGCCCTCCGGGTCGTTCGTGGGCGAGGAGATCGACCTGAGCAGCATCGCGCCGGAGGTGATCTCCCAGCCCGGCCTGCCCTACTACTACGCGGATCTGGATGATCGGGCCGACTCGCGCCTCGCGGATCTCCCGCCCGGTATCGTCGACCGCATCCGCCGCGGCGGCGGGCGGTCGCTGCTCTCGGCCCCGATGCTGGCCGGGGGGACCCTGATCGGCTCGCTCAACCTTGTCGCCGCCACGCCATACGCCTTCTCCGACGACCAGGTCGCCATCACCCTTGAGGTGGGCGGCTACCTGTCGATCGCGATCAACGCCGCGCGGCTGCGCGCGAACGAGCTCCGCGCCCGCCAGATCGCCGAGACCCTGCACCGGGCAGGCATGGCCCTGACGAAGTCGCTCGACCTGAACCAGGTGCTGGAGGCCCTGCTCGACCACCTGCAGGATCTGGTGCCCTACGATAGCGCCAACGTGATGCTGCTGCGCGACGGGTCGATCTTCCAGGTGTACAGCCTGCGCGGCTACGAGCACCGCCGCGACCCGGAGGAGATCCGGATGATCACCTTCGACTCGCGCGATCACGCCATCACCAGGGCGATCCTGGAGTCGCGGCGCAGCCTGCTGATCAGCGACACCCTCGGCTACCCCGGCTGGGTGGAGGTGGCCGGCGGCGAGGCCGTCCGCAGCTGGATGGGCATCCCGATCATCAGCCGGGGCGAGGTGCTGGGGATCTACGCGGTGAACAAGATGACGCCGGGCTTCTTCACCGAGGAGTCGGTGGCCGTGGCCGAGACGCTGGCAACAGTGGCGGCCGCCGCGATCACCAACGCCCTGCTCTACGCCCAGGCCCAGCAGGAGCTGGCCGAGCGGCGCCGCGCCGAGCAGAACCTGGAGGCCGAGCGGGTGCTGCTGGCCCGGCGGGTGACGGAGCGCACCGCCGACCTGATCGCGGTGAACGGCGAGCTGGCCCGCGCCTCGCGGCTGAAGGATGAGTTCCTGGCCAATATGTCCCACGAGCTGCGCACCCCGCTGAACACGGTACTCGGGCGGGCCGAGATCCTGCGCGAGCGGATCTACGGCCCGCTGACCGATCAGCAGGAGCGCGCGATCGCGAGCATCGACGAGAGCGGCCGCCACCTGCTGGCCCTGATCAACGACATCCTCGACCTCTCGAAGATCGAGGCGGGCAAGCTCGATCTCCAGATCAGCATGGTCGATGTGCCCGCCCTCTGTCAGTCGAGCGTGCGCATGATGTCCCAGGCGGCCATGGCCAAGGGGATCAGCCTGAGCTCGACCTTCGATATGGCGGTGGAGCGCATGCAGGCCGACGAGCGGCGCCTCAAGCAGATCCTGGTCAACCTGCTCTCGAACGCGGTGAAGTTCACTCCGTCAGGCGGGCGCGTGAGCCTGGAGGTGCGCGGACTGCGCGACCAGGGCCTCGTCGAGTTTATCGTCGAGGATAGCGGGATCGGCATCGCCGAGGGCGATCTGCCGCGCCTCTTCCAGCCCTTCATGCAGATCGACGCCGGCCTGTCGCGCCAGCACGAGGGCACCGGCCTGGGGCTCTCGCTGGTGCTGCGCCTGACCGAGGCCCACGGCGGGAGTGTCGCGGTGACGAGCGCCCCAAGTAGCGGCAGCCGCTTTGTGGTGACGCTGCCCTGGGATGCGGCCCCCGCCCAAAGCGAGCCGCCGGATGTGTCCGACACGAGCCTGTCGCAGCTCGCCCACGTGC
>JBAXES010000419.1:0-4425 GCA_037140315.1 Chloroflexales bacterium | reverse complement strand
AAATACCGCATCCTGATGCAGTGCAATTGCCTGAACGGTAACGTACGCTGAAACCATGTCTAAGGTAGAGTGCCAAAACACACAGGCAGGGCCAGAGCAGATGCCTGGGCCCTATCTGCGTACTATCTAAAACGCCAGCTTTTTCCGACGCAGGGCAACGCTCTGGAGCAGGCCGACCCCGGCGAGGACGGTGATCATAAAGCTGCCGCCGGCCGACACAAACGGCAGGGGCAGGCCCGTCACCGGCAGGATGCTCAGGTTCATGCCAATATTGATGGCGACGTGAGAGAAGATCAGGGCGAAGACGCCCAGGGCCAACAGCCGGCCAAAGAGATCGCGCGACTGGTCGGCGATGCTCAGCGACTGCCAGAGCAGCAGCCCCTCGAAGATGATCAGCACCAGCCCGCCCACAAAGCCAAGCTCCTCGCCGACAACGGCGAAGATGAAATCGGTGTGCTGGACAGGCACATAGTTGCCCTGGCTAAACAGGCCGCGGGTGAGCCCGGTGCCAACCCAGCCCCCGGCAGCAATCGCGCCCAGGGCCTGGATGACATTGTAGCCCGCGTTAAAGTCCACCTTGCTCGGGTCAGTGAGCAGATAGTAAAAGGTGAGCAGGCGCACACGCTGGTAGTCGTCCAGCCCGCGCGCCCAGGCCAGGTAGCCCACCGGTACGGCCAGGATCACCAGCAGGGCGATCTGCTGCCAGCGCATCCCGGCGCCCCAGGCCATCACCAGCCAGATCATGCCGTAGACAATCGCCGAGCCAAGGTCGGGCTGGATCAGCACGAGCAGCAGCGGCGCGCCAGCGATCAGCAGGCCGCCGATCTGCACCACCCAGCTGTCGCGGCTATCCTCGTAGCGGCCCCAGTACGACGCGAGGGCCAGCACGAGCACCAGCTTGCCCACCTCAGAGGGCTGAAAGGTGCGCTCGCCGAAGGCGATCCAGCTCTGGGCGCCCTCGCTCACCCGCCCGATCACCAGCACCACCGTCAGCACCGCGATCATGCCGATATAGATCGGCCTGGCCAGGCTAGAGAGCAGCTGGTAGTCGAAGATCGTGGCGAAGAGCATCACCATCAGGCCGACGACGATGTAGACGATCTGACGGGGGAAGATCGTGCTCAGAGGCGCGCCGTTCACCGCGACAGCGGTGAGCGTGGCGCTGTACAGCGCCAGCACCCCGATGATCAGCAGCACGGCCACGCAGATCAAGAGCGGCCAGTTATAGTCGCGCCAGCGACGTGTTTCCATAGGGGAGGGGGCTGGGGAGGGCGAGCCCTCCCCAGAGAAAAGAGCCTACTCGTAAATCCACGCGTCGGTGGCGCGGCCCCAGTCGACGATCAGCTCGGCAGGGCCAAAGAAGATCGCCGTCTCGCGCTCGCCGCTCTCGGGCGAGTCCGAGGCGTGGATCAGGTTGCGCCCGATCTCCACGCCGAAGTCGCCGCGAATCGTACCGGGGGCGGCCTTGGCCGGGTTCGTGGCCCCCACCATCGTGCGGATCATCTCGACGGTGCCCGCCTTACCCGCCACCACCGCCACCACCACCGGGGCCGAGGTGATGTAGCTCACCAGGCCGTTGAAGAAAGGCTTACCCTCGTGCTCGCCATAGTGCTTGCGGGCCAGCGGCTCATCGACCAGCATAAGCTTCAGGCCCTGGAGCTTCAGCCCACGCTGCTCAATCCGGCTGAGGATCGGGCCAACCAGGCCACGCTGGACGGCGTCGGGCTTGAGGATGATCAGTGCGCGCTCCATATGCTCCTCTTCGGTTACAGATTATAGATTGCCGATTGTAGACACCGGGCCGCAGTATACCACAAGCTCCCGGCCCGACAATAAGAATGGTGCCAATGTGCGAGCACATCGGCACCATTCTCCAGCCTACGACCGCCGGCGCCTAGATCGGCACGGCCTCGCTGATCCGCTTTGCGGCGCGGCGCATCTCCATCTTCACCAGCCCAAAGTTCACAATACGCTGGGTGATCACGACAAGGATCAGCTCTTTCGCCTCAAGCAGCAGGATCGACCCGTCCTTCGCATCAATGATCGAATCCACCAGCGTGCCCACACCGATTCGCTTGGTCGCCTTATCGATCTCGCCGAAGACCGCCGCCGACATCGCCCCCAGGATCTCGGCGTCCTCCTCATCGAGCAGGGTGCTCGCGACCACAAGGCCATCCTTGCCAACCAGGAGGCTCCCGATCACACCCTCGACGCGAATCAGATCCTCGACGATTCGACGCATGAGCTGACCTTTCGTTATCTCCACAGGAGGGTTCATTATAGGTACCCCACTCCACGTTGTTCGCCGAGCAGATGTGTCGGCTGGCTCTTAGCCGCCAAAGGTGTGGTTATAGGCGGCCATCGCATCACGCAGGCGCCCCTGCTTCGAGAGGGCATCGCCAAGCACCCGGTAGAGCTGCTGCTCGATGGCCTGGTCATCCACGAGGTCGATCAGCTCTTGAACCTCTTCCGTTATCGCGTCAAGCGCGTGCGAGCCCCGGAGGAGCTGCTTGTAGGTGTAGGCCATCAGGTCGGCCCGGCCTGTCTGCGCGCAGATTCGAGCCAGGGCCAGGGCCATGCCGTAGTTATCCGTCTCGGCGTCCAGCTGAATCAGATACTCGTCAAGGGTCTCATCACCGGTGGGAACAAACGAGCCAAAGCTCTGGCGAGCTGCAGGGCGCGATGGCGAAGCAGATCGGGTATCACGACGGCCGCTACGGTCGTCGCGCGTGCGCGCCGCCAGCTCCTCCCGACGTGCGTAGAGGTCATCGTGAGATCGGGTGGGGGGCGTGCGGCGTGCGTAGCGGTCATCGTCGCGCGCGCGCGGGGGCGGCTCGCGACGCTCTCCGCGGCTCGTGCTCTCGCGCTCGACCAGCGGCGGGAGCACAACGCGCGCAGGCGACACACTCTTCTCGCGGGCCGGCTGCGGGGCCGCCGGTGCGCTCGCCGCCGCAGCGGGAGCCACGGGCGCGGGGATGTCCCAGATAGCGTCTAAGCTATCCAGCGGCTCAGGGGTGAAGCCTTTGTCCTCTGTCGGAGGCGGCGGCGGCGGCTCCTCGATGCGGGGTGCCGTACGGACAGCCTTCTCAACCGGGCGCGCCTCGGCCACATCGAAGCTGAAGAGGTCGTCGCCTGTGGCGCTGGCCGCAGGCGCCTCCTCAACAATGCTGAGCGCGGCAATCTCCTCGGGCGAGAGGCCCAGATCCTCCAGCGAGAACGGTGTTAGATCCGGCTCGGCGTCCGCCACCGGCGCGGGCGTCACCGGCGCGGGTGCCACCGGTGCGGGCGCGGGTGCCGGCTCCGCAGCGCTGCTGAGCAGAGCAATCTCCTCGGGCGAAAGGCCCAGCTCCTCCAGCGAGAACGGCGTCAGCTCCGGCTCGGCGTCCGCCGCCACCGCAGGCGGCGCGGGAGTGAACGTCGCCTGCGGCGAGTTCTCAGATAGGCCGAGGGCGGCGATCTCCTCGGGCGAAAGGCCCAGCTCCTCCAGCGAGAACGGCGTCAGCTCTGGCTCGGCATCAGATAGCGTGGCCAGCGCTGTGGGGCCAGCATCGGCACGGGAGGCAAGCTCAGCAATCTCGCTGTCCTCCTCATCAGCCTCCGACTCGCTGTCCTCCATATCAATAACTTCATCACCGTCGCGGATCTCGATCCCGGCGCGATGCAGGGTCCAACCGATCTCTTCGATCCGCTCGGCCTCGGCCTCGGGGTCATCCACCACACTGATGATATCAGTCAGATCCACAAAGCCCTGGCGCTGCCCGAGCATGATCAGGCGATCAAGGGCCAGGTCGCCCGTGACCACGTCAGGCTCCGACACAGGTGCGGCGCTGCCCGAGCCGCCGATCAAGGACTCGAACTCGCCAAGATCGAGGCCAGCGAGCTCATCATCGGTCAGGCTCAGCTCGCGGGTGCCACGATCCCTCGGCAAAGCGGGCTCAACGTCGCCCAGGCCAAAGTCATCGAATGAGAAGGGCTTGATATTGGCAACCGACTCATCGATAGTGGGCGAAGCGGAGGCAGCGGTCGCGTCGCCGCTATCGAAATCAAAGTCATCGAAAGAGAATGGCTCGACCTCATTGCCAAGCATATCAGCGGTATGGGCCTCAGGCTCGGTGGAGGTGTCGGTCATATCGAAGTCGAACATATCGGAGTCGATAGACTCATCAGGCTGGGCTGTGGGTGAGGTAGACGACAGCTGCCCCAGGCTCGCGATCTCCTCGGGCGAGAGGCCCAGATCCTCCAGCGAGAACGGCGTCAGCTCTGGCTCCTCGCCCTGTGACCAGCCAGGCACGATGGTGTCACCAGTGGCGGCAGCATCCTTGGCAGCAGCGGGCGGCGCAGCCGCGTCGCCGCTGAGCAGGGCGATCTCCTCGGGCGAGAGGCCCAGATCCTCCAGCGAGAACGGCGTCAGCTCCGGCTCGGCGT
>JBAXES010000418.1:0-4431 GCA_037140315.1 Chloroflexales bacterium | reverse complement strand
GGATATGCACCAGATTCACCCATGCGTCGTCTTCCGACTCGATCCAACCGAAGTATTGCCGGCCGTCGAGCAGTTCCACACGCTCAGTTTGCCAGTCGCCATTGATGGCGGGCGGCTGCGGCGGCGCTGGGCGCGGATCGATGGGCGGCTCCTGGCGTGGTCGGCGCTCCCCGCCGCCGACGAGTCGCAGCCGGTGCTCGGGCAGGCCTGGCTCGCGTGGGGGCGCCGGCTGCGCCGCCCGCGCCCGGCCACCCCCACGGCCCGGCACGTGCGCATGGCGCTGGTCGCGCTGCTCGGTGCGGTGGCGCTGGCCGGCGGCGGCATGGAGTACCTGCGCCAGGCCCGCACCCCGACGGCGGTTATCCAGCAGTATTATGACGACCTCGACTTCCGCCGCTTCAACCAGGCCTACGCGCGGCTCGACCCGCAGACGCGCCCGCCCTACGACCAGTACCTGCTCGACCTCTCGGTGACGGGCGGTATGGTCGCCTCATATGGTAAGCTCAACAATGTGCGCGTCCGGGTTGTCTCGGCCGAACCCACCCGCGTGCGCGTCGCCGCCGAGACCGACTGGGTCACGTCGCTCTCGACCTACCCGACGGTGCAGCAGCTCGCGCTCATCCTGCGCGATGACAGCTGGTATATCGAGCCCGACCCCGTGGATCTAACGGTGCCGCCGGAGCCGTTCTTCCGGCGCGGCGAGGTCGGCTGGGCGGCGACCAGCCGCCGCCGGGTTGTTGGCGTGCCCACGGCGTTCGCCGATATGCTCGACCGCCCCGAGATCCAGGTCCTCTCGGCGCGGCTAGTGCGCCACGCCGGGCGCTACAGCGTGGTTGGCGAGCTGATCAATAGCGACTCGGACCCCGCCGACCTGACGGTGACGGCGTTTCTGCGCGATGCCGCAGGCGGCGAGCTCTCGCGCTACAACGCCCAGGAGGTGATGATGCACAAGCTCTTCCCAAAGGAGATGACGCCGTTCCGCGTCGACTTCGAGGGCGTCGCTGGCGCGGTGCTCACCAACACCCTCAACCTGAAGACGTTTACGCCGGGGGCCTTCACGCCCCCGCTGATCACCAGGCCGGTGCAGTCGTTTGATGTCTACGCGAAGGCCGTCGTCACCCAGCACGACCTGAGCCGGAACCTGACAATCCAGGATGTGGAGGTCAGCCGCGCCGACGACGGCACATTTCATCTGCGCGGGCAGCTCTTCAACACCGGCACCGCCGAGGCGACCATCCCCCACGTGCTGCTGACCTTCTACGATGCGCAGAGCCAGGTGGCGTGGGTCGATCACGTCTATATCCGCGACGCGGTGCGCCCGCAGCACGCCCAGCCGTTCGATATCCCGCTGGCCGGCGCTGGCGAGGTGGAGACGGTGAGCCGCCAGAGCGCGCTGTTCGGCGACACGCTGCTCCCCGAGGTCGCCGCCGATGCGCCGTGGCGCGAGCGCATCCCGCTGCCGCCCGAGACGGGCTTTGCGTCGCTGCGGGTCAGCGTCCACGCCTTTGAGGGGGGCGGGCTATGAGAATGCAGAATGTAGAATGCAGAATGTGGCATCGGTATATACGCGCCATCGCGCTCCTGCTCCTGTCCCTGGCGGCGGGGTGCGCCAGCAGCGCGCCCGCACCCGCGCTGGCGCTCGCTGGCGCGCTGGCCCTGCGCGCGCCCGCCGCTATTGCCGCCGGCGAGCCGGCGACGCTGGTTGCCGAGCGCATCGACGCGCCCGACGGCCTGGCCGTCACGCTGGTGACCAACGGCAGCTATGGCGCGCGGGTGTACCGCGGGGTGTTCCTGGCGGGCCGGGCAGAGTTTCGGATCCCCGGCGCGGACACGCAGGCGGCCGGGTTCGTCACACTCAGGGCGCGCGCCGGCGCGGCCGCGGGCGACGCCAAGCTCACGATCACCCCCGGCCCGCCGGTCGATCCGGTCGTGCCCCTGGTCGGCCCGCGCACGATCATCGCCGACGGGGCGCACTGGGGCACCGCCCTCGCCATCCCGTTCGACGCCTACGGGAACCCGGTGGCCGAGGGCACCCCGGTGACGTTCTCGCTCCAGCGGCCGGGCGCGCAGGCGGAGACCTTCAGCGCGCCCGTGACGAACATGCTGGCATGGCGGCGCGTCTTCAGCGCCACACGCGCCGGCCGCACCACCATCACCGTGAGCGTCGGCGCCGCCCGCGGCCCCGATGCGAGCCTGATCGAGACCCCGGGCTGGCCGGCGCCCTTCGCCCTGAGCGCCAGCCCGCTGGGGCTGCCCGCCGACGGGCAGCAGCTCGTTACGCTGCGCACCCAGCCAGTTGTGGACGCCTACGGCAACCCGATGCTCGACGGCACCCTGGTAACGTTTGTGGCCGAGGTACCGGGCGGCCAGCTGCGCTTTATCCCGGCCTACACGATCGATGCGGTCGCCGAGGCCCAGATCCAGGCCCCCACCGAGCCCGGCGCCGTCACCGTGCGCGCGACACTGTACGGGATCGAGAGCGCCCCGCTCCAGATCGTCTTCGCACCCGGCCCGGCCGTCGGCAGCATCCCGGTGGGCGCGCAGGTCGATGCGGAGGGCGGCGCCGTCGTCATCAGCGCCGGGCCGCTCCTCGCCGCCCTCGGCCAATTTGCCCCGGAGGCCACTGCGGTTCAGGTCACGATCATCGGCCCCGACGGCGTCGCCCGGCGGCTTGAGCGACTGGCGGCGGGCGGGCGCGCCCGCGTCGAGCTGCGGCTATCCGACTTCGCGCCCGGCGAGTATCGGGTTGAGGTGGCGGCGGGCTCCGGCGCCGGTCGCGCGAGCTTTAGGGTGCCCTAGCGATGCGAAAGGCCCACCTCAAACTCATGATCTGGGCGCTGCTGCTCGCCCTGGCCAGCGCCGGGGCCTGGGCGGCCGTGAGCGGCGGCGCAAACTTGCTGGCCTACTTCTCGCGCGGGGCTGAGCCGGCCAGCGCGCTCAACATTGTGCCGAACGTGCCGCCGGATCTCCATGTCGCCCTGGCCTGGGTGCCGGATGACGCCGACAGTGGGCGGGCGGTCGACCCGCTCACCCGCAGCCAGATCGAGTCTGCCTACATCCGCGCGTGGCTCCAGTGGAACCTCTCCTACCAGAAGGGCGAGCCCCACGGGCTGGCGACCTACTTCACCGGGCCAGCGCTGGCCGCAGTCGGCGCCGCCGTGCAGCGGGCGCAGGCCGACGGGCTGCGGATTGAGCAGGCCGACACCGTCCACCGCCTGCAGCTCCACCTCTCCAGCGCCGACGGGTCGGTGGTCGCATTCACCGACCACGCCGCCAGCGTCGCGCAGGTGATCCGCGATAGCTCGGGGGCGGTGCTGAGCGCCGGGGAGACCCGCGCCGACTATGATGTGCTGCTGCTGCTGGAGGATGGCCTCTGGCGCGTCCGCCACTGGGCGCGGCGAGATGTGGCGACCGGGGCGGGCGGCCCGCCGCAGCCCCCGGCGTGCCCCGGCTGCGCCACGGTCGCTGGGGCGAGCGTGATCGTCGCCGGCGAGCCGTTCCGGGTCGCTGGCGTCAACTACTACCCCCAGGCGACGCCCTGGGAGAAGTTCTGGCCGCAGTACGACCCGGCGGTGATCGACCGCGACATGGGCCGGATCAAGGGCCTGGGGCTGAACACCGTCCGGATCTTTGTGCCGTACGATCAGTTTGGCGGCCCGCACGTGGCGCCGGCGATGATCGACCGCCTGGGCGATCTGCTCGACCGGGCCAGGGCGCAAGATCTCAAGGTGATCGTCACCCTCTTCGACTTTCACGCCGACTACAGCCTGCTGCACTGGCCCGACGCCGACCGCCAGCTGGAGGCGCTACTCACCCGCTTCGCCACCCACCCGGCCATCCTGGCCTGGGATCTGAAGAACGAGCCAGATCTGGACGACAAGCGCGTCGGGGCGCAGGTGATGGACGCCTGGCTGCAGCATATCGCCGGCCAGGCGCGTAGCTACGACCCCAACCACCTCCTGACCATCGGCTGGTCGAGCTCGGCCGCCGCGCGGCGCCTCGCCGGGGCGGTCGACATCGTGCAGTTTCACTACTACGCGCCGGCCGAGTCGTTTGGCGCGGCCTACGCGGTGCTGCGCGGCGCGGCGCCGGGCCGACCGCTGCTGCTGGGCGAGTTTGGCCTGCCGACCTGGGACGGATACTTCCCCAACGGCCACACCGAGGCTGAGCAGGCGGCCTACTACGCCGCCCTGCTGTCTCAGCTGCGCGGCCTGGACTCTGCCGGCCACATGGCCTGGACGCTGTATGACTTCGCCGATGTCCCCGCGAGCGTCGCCGGCCGCTGGCCCTGGCAGACTGGCCCGCAGCGTCAGATGGGCCTGATCCGGGCCGACAGCAGCGAGAAGCCGGCGGCGGCGCTGCTCGCGCCGGGGGCCGACCTCACTATCCCACCGGCGCCGATCTGGGCGCGCTGGCTCAAGCGCTTCTGGC
>JBAXES010000417.1:0-4432 GCA_037140315.1 Chloroflexales bacterium | reverse complement strand
AGCCTGCCCTGGTCGAAGCCCAGACCCGTGAAGCCGGCGCTGCCGTCCCGGAGGCTGGTCATCGTCTCGTTCAGCAGCTTCTCGTCCCAGCCGCCCGCGATGGTCAGCTGGTTGGCCGCGACCAGGTATGCCTCGGCCTCCTGCTCACTGGCGAAGGACAGGCCGCGCACGACGGGCACATACCACTCGCCCTTCCTGACGGTGACGCGGGCGGGGGCGTCGAGACCCTGGGCCTTGAGGGCCTGGAGCACCTCCAGGCGACCGTGGCCCTCGACCAGGGTGCCGGTGGCCTCGTTGATGGCGAGCGGCTGGGTGAATCCGAAGCGCTCCATCGACTGGCGCAGGGCGACAATATCGTGCCGCTTGGCGTTGCGAGGGGCGCGGAGCAGGGCGGCGAGGGCGGTGTACTCGATGCGAATCTCGGCGGTGGTGGACATGGACGGCGCTCCTTCTGATGCGGTGGCAATGCCTCCCCCGCACCAGCGCGCTGCGCCGAACACGCAAACACGCGCCTCCCGGCAGGGGAGGCGCGTGTTCGCTGCCTAATATTCCAGTATACAACGGGGGGCGTGGGCGGGGCGTACCGGCTACGCCTCGGGTTCCAGCTTTCCCAGCTCCTCATCGAGCAGGCCGATGGCGACCTCGATCTCGCGCAGCCGCTCGGTGAGCGACTTCTGTGTCTCGCCGACATCGCGGCCGAGCACAGACCTCAGCCGATCCTGGATCTTTAGCTCGACCTCCGTCTGATACTGCGTGTTCGCCCAGGCCCGCCGCACGTCGGTGAGGATCTGGCGCTGCGCGTCCTGGGAGATGGAGTAGGTGGTGGTAGGGGATGTGGCCATGTTCTCAATCCCTCCTGCCGATCACGGATCGGCGGGTAACTCCAGTGAAGAGGCCCGAGGGGGGCACGCCAGCAATCTCATCGTCCAGATGGGCGCGAACGTCCTGGAACACCGCCCCTATCTCTAGGAAGCGCATGAAGTTCACGCCCGCGCCGGGCACGATGGCACCGCTGGTCGCGGCCATGAGCGCCTGGATCATCGGGAAGATCTTGTTGTCCACATACATTCGCTCCAGCCCGGTGGCCTGGGTCATCAGTACCTCTAGGCTGCGCAGGATCTCCTTGGATCCGATGAACCACTCGGCAGCCGCTGGCGCGCTGTAGAGCGTAGCGGCGGCAAAGGCCGCCGCGGTCGCCTCGCTGGGGAACGTGTACTCCGATGAGGTCGTCGCACCCGTGGACTCCGGCCCGTACATAACCGTGACTACCCAGCTGCTATCGACCTGTGCGACCGATGTGGTGAACACCATCGGCGTCTGCGCCTTATATGGAAGCATCAGCCTACTCCTATGATCATGATGCGGACGGCGGCGGTATAGCCCATAGTATTTTTGTATATGAGGTTGCCGGCTGAGTAGTATAAACAATGTCTATTGGTAGTATCCCCGGCATACCAATACGTGCTAGATAGTGAAATCGATGATACTGATGTACCTATAAGATACATCAAACCAATTACCTCTGCTGAATTAGCGAGTCCGCTGGCAATTATTATCCAGGACGCGACATTTGCGGTGACGGCGCGCACTGTCCACGTGGCACCGTTAGACACGCTGGCGTTCTCGTACGACTGGATGCGTATATTGCTGCCGCCGGGGAAGATGGCGGCATTTGTCTTGATCTGCCCTGCGGTAGCGCCGGTCGCACTGCCAACGTTGATGGAGTTGGCGGTTAGCGATTCAGCAATCGTCACACCCCCACCACTTGGAGAGATTCGCATCTTCTCTACCCAAGCGGTGCCGCTATTCATCGAAGATCCAAAACATAAAGAATCATCTGCCGCTTTATTATAGATACCAACATCATATGAGTAGCTTTTTTGAAACAAAATACCTTGCGTTTGAAGCACTGTTCGTTTAAGACGGAGAGTTGAGGACGTATCGCCCGTATCAGTGGTGGCCGTCGCTGCGATTGTGACTGCCCCACTTGCGGAAATCTGACCTGCGGTTGCGGGGGTGGTCGGGGCCGTGCCGACAGTAAGACCCCCAGTGAGAAACGTATTCTGAAGGTTATCCAACGTCATAGCGAGTGCGGGGGCGAAGTAATGCCTTTTTGAGTAGAATCGTAAGTGGTACGCGGTATTTGTGTTGGCGTCGTACATCTTATAAAGCTCGATACTTGCGCCTATTACTGGGGTGGTTAGCCCATCGCTGTAGGAGCTAAATGCAATTGAGCCGCCGACCCCAAGGGCCTGTGTCCTCGAATCGTGCAGGACGAGGATGCCCGTGTTCGTCGCGCCGCCGTCAGCCTTTGCCCCCGACACCTCCAGCATCCCACGGGTAGCTGTGCCCCCCACCCCTACCTGTCCTGATATCAAAATCTGGCCTGCGGTCGCGCCGGTTGCAGTGCCGACGTTGATACCAGAGAACGTGTTAATTAAGGTGAAGGCGTTTGCAACGCCTAACAGCGCCGCTGTGCCCGTCGCAGGGGTGGTCAGGGTGTACCCCGCCAGGGCAATCGTGCCGCCGCCTGTGATGGTCGTGTTTGAGGCATTGGTCAGGGTCCCGGCGTTATTGACGCCGGTGCCGCCTAACGTCGTAGCGAGGATGCCGCCGCCACCAGAGGCGACCCACGAGCGCACCCCCTCCGATGTGGAGGAGAGCACGTAGCCGGTCACGCCCGGGTTGCCAAGGGCGGGCTCAGCCCCGACCGCAGACGCGGTGTGCGTGTGGCCGGAGGAGGCCGCGCCCACATCGCTGTACGTCAATGCCCCGACGGTGACGGTGGCCCCGGCGGTGGCCTGCTTGAGGACGTAGCCCGCGCCGCCCGTGGCGCTGAGGTCCGCGCCGGTGCCTCCGCGCGCCAGGGCCAGCTGCCCTGCGGTGATCGTGCTGGCGTCCTGGTTGTGCGCGGTTGGCGCTCGGGCGTCGGTGAGCCTGCTGTCTGTGGACAGCACCGCGGTGCCGGTGGCGGGGACGGTCAGGGTGTAGCCCGCCAGGGCGAGCGTGCCGCCGCCTGTGACGGTCGTGTTTGATGCGTTGGTCAGGGTGCCGGCGTTGTTGACGCCGGTGCCGCCCTGGGTCGTGCCCAGGACGCCTGCTATGCCAGGGGCGACCCACGAGCGCACCCCGGCGGTCGTGGAGGAGAGCACGTAGCCGGTCACGCTAGGGTTGCCGAGGGCGGGCTCGGCGTCGGTGACGCCGTAGCCCGCCAGGGTCGTGGGTACGCCCGTCGTGATCTTCGACCACGCCAGGCTCGGGATGTCGGAGGCGATCAGCGCCGCCGAGGAGATAACGCCGCCTGCGGCCTGCTTGAGGACGTAGCCGGCTCCGCCGCCCGCGCTCAGATCAACGCCGGTGCCGCCATGCGCAGGCGCCACCGTGTCCCCGGCAGGCATCTGCCGAGTCTGACCCAGGACGATGACGAGCGGCGTGCGTGTGGTCATAGGAGGATGGTCGGAGAGACGGTGATCTCAAGGTCCGTCGGGCCAAGGGCCCGGCCCAGCGGGGCGAGGTACTGCCCCCCGGTCGTCGGCGCGGTCGCCGTGATGGTGCCGGCGGCCGTCGGGTCGAGGTAGTACAGCGCGTTGAAGGCCAGCCCCCCGGTCGTCCCCGCCACCGCGTCCCACTGTGCCGTCGTCGCCACCAGGACACCATCGGACTGGATGCTCCCGGCGGCGGCTGCGGCGACCGATGGCGACGCGCACAGGCCGATCACCTCCGTCGTCCCGGATGCGTTGGCCTGCGCCTTCTTGCACGTCCCCGCCGCTGAGACGTAGACCGGCGTGCAGATGATGAGCGCCTCAGTCTCACCGTTGGTCAGGATGAATACGGCCCGCTCCTGCACCGAGGCGTCCAGCGTATCTTCGGCGGACATCTGCCGGACCTGACCGTTGACCACCACGAGCGGCTTGCGAAGTGTCATGAGCGTGTTCCTTTGCTGAGGTTGAAAGAACAGGGCTGAGCCCCGGAGCCGTCAGAGTAAAATCGAGAGTTCTTGATAGGCGTGCATGGTGGTCGTTGTGAGGGCCCGGCCGACGACCACGCAGTAGCCGATGCTCGGGGCGTCGGGAGTGAGCGACCCGAGGCCCAGGTAATACACCGCGCCAGGGATGAGGGCCGCCGAGCCGACGACGGACGTCCAGTCGGGCAGCGTGACCACCCCGACGCCGTAGGTGACGATGAAGCCGACCGCCGCATCGGCCAGGGCGATCCCGGCGTAGCCGGCCTGGGGCATCGCGTCGGCCTGGGCGACGCCGACGTGCCCGTTGGCCTTCACATAGACCGGCTGCCCGGCGCAGACGGCCTCGTCGGCCTCGCCGGTGGAGCCGGTCGCGCCGGTCGCGCCCTGCGGGCCAGGCGGGCCGGGCGGGCCCCGCGGCCCGGTGTCCACCAGCGGCCCGCTCTGCTCCACCACGAGGTCGAGCGGATC
>JBAXES010000416.1:0-4441 GCA_037140315.1 Chloroflexales bacterium | reverse complement strand
GCGTGCTGAACCGGCTGCTGCTGCTGAGCCGCGCCGAGGCCGTCACGCCCTATCGCGACACCACCCTCGCCGTCTTCCAGCAGAACCGCGTTGCGAGCTGGCAGTGGTTCGCCGAGATCGAGCGGCGGCCGTGCGGGATGTGCGTCGCCCTGCACGGTCGGGTGTTCCCGCTCGCCGACCCCTTCGCCACGCACCTGGGCTGCCGCTGCCTGCCGGTGCCGGTGCTGCCGAGCGCCCCGCTGCCGGTGATCATCGGCGGGCACGCCTGGCTCGCCGGCCAGGACGCCGCGACCCAGCTCGCGGTGCTCGGGCCGTCCAAGCTGGCGCACTACCTGTCGGGCGCGCTGGCGCTCGACGACCTGATCACGGAGGGGGCGCTGCCCGCCGGGCGGCGCGCGCGCAGGGAGACCACGCTGAGGGATCTGGGGCTGGAGCGGGTGTCACGACCAGCTGCTGGCGCACAAGCACCAAAGTGATCGTGAAACCCATAGCATCGGATGACCGAATCATAGCTAGCAGCGACGGACAGCGACGATCATCCGGACGATCCTCCGGACGATCCTGGCACGCTCCTCATAGCGTAGGTACTGATCAGACGGCGGGCCAACACCCCAGCGCGCACGCCCTGCTGATTGTCCCCAATAGTCCGTACCGTCTCTAGTACCAGTTGCGAGCAAGGACTCCTGCAAGCATGGAGCTAGCCAGACCGGGAATGGTTAAGAAGACCCACATCCCTCCCTAGCTAGCCCTCAAAGCGCGCTCAGAACTACCGCTGAAGAATGGGGAGGTATACGCTATGTGAGGGTAGGATCACTTGGCCAGACACATCATACACGCCACGGCGTATGAGCGACCCAGCGCCCGGTAGACGAATCTCAATGCTGAGATCATACAGGCCCGGATATGCGACTATAGGTAAGGCCACCGGTGTCGTACCAACACTTGCCGCATTAAGCCTAAATGGCGTCACAACCTCTGGCTGAACACTACCGGGGCCAGTCAGCTTCACCACAATCTGACCACTGAGCGACTCAGCTAAATAGTTCGTCAATGTCAGCGGTAGCGTCGCCGATAGACCCGTGCTTCCCTGCGGGATAATCCAATCAGCTGCGAGAGGCCATAGAGCCTGGAATGTCGGACTATTCGAGCTCGTCATGATCTGAAGCTTGCTTGCCGGCTCAACAAAGCTCATTGTCGCTGCTGGTAGCTGCACCGAGCTTCCTGGCGTGGTAGACATCCTAAACGTTACGGTCGCTGATATTAAATTGCTGGCATCGATATTCCTCTGCCAACGGATGGTGTCGCCGCTCTGATCACCATCGGTGGCGATCACTGTCACGCCTGTCGGGAGCTGCTGGCTAATATCAGCTGTGACTGTAGCAGTGAACGGATTAGACATCCAGAGCTGTACCTGGTACGTCTGCGTCGCAGTGTCTACCAGAACATAGCTACTAACTGGGTTCTCAAACGTCTGCTGGGGCTGATCTCCGGCGAGGGTCGATGCAAGTGATCCGTCCATATGTACGCGCTGGAGGTTCTGCCAGATCACGCCCTGGCTCGCCGCTAGGCGTAGGCTGTTGTCGCTCTGCATCGAGGCCAGTACGCTGAACTGAACGCCTCTATCATCGGCTGGCGATCCTCCGCGGGAACCCTGCCGGTAGTAGATACGCACAGTGCCAGTGGAGTGCGCCGGGATCTCCATGACCTCCGTCTCACTCATAGGCATAAATGCGTAGGGGAAGATCCCAAAGAAGATCTTGCTCGTGTATCCAAAGTCTGCAAAGACCTCGAACGTAGCAGATGTGTCGCTATCATTAGCAATCTCGAGATCAGAATAGCTGTTCTCCTCAAGCCAGATCGGCCCGAATCCACGGCCCTGGGTGTAGTTATGGATGGAGACGATATGCGCATTCAGTGGGGTTGGCGTGAGTTCCCGTTGTATGCGCTCGTACCCACCTACGGTGTTACCATAGATTCGAGAAGCTGCCTCTGGACCGCCCTTGATCAGACCCTGGGCCAATATCACACCCCGGCCCGACTCACTGAGCTTACGGGTATTAATGTAGGTGTCGAAAGATCCGATCAATCCATCGACAATAAGCTTACCTGGCCCATCAAATGCAGCACCTGCCGTAGAACTTGCGGCAAACCTGAGGAAAACACCAACCAGCCCGTCGTTGCCCACTGTCTCATGCGCGCCCCGAAGGCTGTCGAGCAGCTGTGACTGCCGATCATAGGCAGCACCAATCGTTATGGCTGCGCGAGTTCGCTTGGCGATATCCTCGATGTAGATACGCTCCTGCTCCGGGCTGAGCGTCGGCAGATTAGACAGTATGCGGTCACGTTCAGTCGCCGCCATCGATTCCAAGTTACTGACGGAATCATGACCATAGGACGCAATCTGGGGCAGTCCGCCACGTTGTGAGGCTAGAGCAGCCAAGAAATCCTCCGCACGATCCAGGCCATACTGATCTATGGCTTCACTGAATAGTCCGGCTGCGTAGTAATTGATACCGCCCTTGAGTACGGTCAAGGACATTCCCGTCCAAGCTTCGTTCTGCACGCTATTCTGAACTGCGGCATTAAAGAGGTCGCCTGCCTTTGGGAATGCCTCGTGCAACCTGCCAATCGCAGACCAGCCTTCGTCGCTCGCTGTGCCTGGGTAGGCTAGATACGTAGCTGAGCGCGCCACACCCACCGTGTCCTTGACGCCACCAAGAACTTTAGCCGTATCGAGAAATAACCCTGTCGCGAGCGCGGCCGCATCACTGGTCACGGCCCCTATGAAGTAGTCACCGTCATCTCCCGCATTTGTGATCGCCTTTCCTACGGCATCTAGATAAGTCCGGGTGGTGCGGTTTGAGCTGACAATACTATCTCGCAGTTGGGCATTGACTGCGGTAAAGCTGAGTGAAGCTGAGCTTTCAAGCGCGACGTTATCACTAATATCGATCGCACTCACCAGCACGTCACCCGGTGTGGTTGAGCTGATCGTACCGACAACCTCGCCATTACTGTCTGTGGATTCCGTCGGTTGGGTGATGGAATCATAGACGCCGCGCTGGCTGGTGATCTGCACGGTGCGCCCTGATACAGGTCTCCCCGCTGTGTCGCGAAGAACAACGTGTACGTCCACTGTCGTTGTACCATCTGCGGGCGCAGTAGTAGCTGACAGGCTCAGAGTCGAGAGGGCGGGGCTCACTGGCTTGAGGTCACTGATAGCGGCAATAATTGCATCGGCCACGGCGCTGCCTGTCGCGCCAGTATTCTGGACGCTGCCGCCAGAAGCTGCCGCGATCTCGTCAATGGACGGGATAGTCCCAGCACCGCCAGGCACGAGCCCAATCACAACAGTGCGTGTTTGCTGCAACAGCGAAATGATAGCATCCTGATTTGGGCCAGGATAATCAAGCGTGTCCGCCGGCATATGTGACGGAGAATCTGTGGCTAGTAACAATACTCGCCGCGCTCCACTCCGAAATATGGGCTGGAGACCTGGGGCTGTGTCAATGCTATCGGCGCAACTCCCGTTCCCATCGCTATCGATGCAGGGGTGATCTGCCGTAAGCATATAGGTTATTGCAGGATAGGATGCCTCAGGTCCGTCGCCACCGTATGCTGCTGTCAAGTAGCTAAGCATCTGCGCAAAGTCAGCGCGGTCGCTCGTCGGACTGCCAATCGGTCGGTACACCCAGTCGCTAGAATTACCCCATGCAGGGCGGGCATAGTCGCGAAAGCCGGCAACGCCCATACGAAACTGCACGCTCGTAAGCCCCGCAACGCCATCCCATACCGCAGGCACAAGCTGCTGTAGCGAGGCGATATCGTCACCCATGCTGCCCGTCTCATCCTGGAGCAACATGATGTCAAGTGGCGTGGCAATAGCCGCCTGAAAGTTTACGCTGACGATGAGGCTGCCACCGCTTCCTGAACCATAAGCTGAAACCTCAAGCCAATACGTGGTACTTCCTTGGGGGCTAAAGCTTAAGCTGGACGTTCGCGCCCCCGCGGCGTCATCATTACAGCCGATGCTACTTAGCGTACCGCGTGTGCCCGTGTAAACTGCCAGCACGGTGTCATAACCACTCCCCACTGTGTTAATCGTGACTCTCCCTTTCCCTGGGATCACGAGACGATACCAGACACTGGCATTGTTAAGACCTGATCCACAGCCGCTCAGTGGGTCATCTGATGCGAGCGTCGCCGCGCTGGTATCTAGCGAGTTGCTCGCAGGAAAGGTAGTGATCGCTAACGGGGTATCAAAATCATCGTTCGTCGGCACAGCAAGCAAGGGCAGTTGCATCGGTGCTGCTACTGTGGGCGAGGTGGAGAGGATCGGAAAGATGAGAGCTATGATGAGTAGCACGTGGCGAAGCATACGCATAGCACTGACCTTTCGACAGTGTTGAGCGCAGTTTCGGATTATTCGCCGCCGACGCCA
>JBAXES010000415.1:0-4442 GCA_037140315.1 Chloroflexales bacterium | reverse complement strand
CGCTGCGCAGCACGACGGCTACGACGAGCATGATCAGGGCGATAACACGTAGGTCGGTCATGTGAGTGCTACATGCTGAATTTCAGCCAGTTGCGACGAGGCCGCGGCGCAGGTGGTGGTCGGTACTACACCATAACTAACGTGGCCACAGCGCCTTTGTGTCATCTCCACTGCGCGTAAGCCGCCCTTAATGTTTGACGGCCTGCGTCACGGATGCTATGATGCGGCGCAATCACCCCTTCTGCCGCTAGAAAAGTGCAGGGCTACGCTATGGATCAAGAGCAGGTTGTCACCGCCTTCCGCGAGATCTACTGGAACATCAACCCCGCCGTCGGGCCAGTCTTCCTCTACGGCCTCGTGCTTCTCACCACCATCGTGACCACATGGGGCCTGCTGCGCGACATCGCGCGCTGGCGGAGGGGCCGGCCCGAGGCGCGGATCAACCAGATCCCGGCCCGCAGCATCGAATTCCTGGTCCAGCTCTTCGGCCAGAAGAAGGTGCTGCGCGACCGGCGGCCGGGTTCGATGCACGCCCTGATCTTCTTCGGCTTCCTGGCCCTCTTCATCGGCACCGACGTGATCGCCGTGGAGGAGGACTTCAGCGTGCCGATGATGGGGCCGCAGCTCGGGAAGATCCTAGTGGGCGGCTTCTACCAGAGCTACGAGCTGATCCTGGACACCCTGGGCCTGATCTTCGTGGCCGGCCTGATCTGGGCGACCTGGCGGCGCTACCGCACCCGCCCAGACCGGCTCGACAACCGGGGCACGGACGGCTGGGTGCTGGGCGTGCTGCTCTTCCTGGGCGTCGGCGGCTTCCTGATCGAGGGCCTGCGCATCGCCAACCAAGAGATCAGCGGCGTGGCGGTCTACGGGCAGAGCTGGGCGCGGCTGGCCTTTGTCGGGTTCAGCATCGCCACGTTCTTCCGGGCGATCGGCCTGGGCGGCGGGAGCCCGGTGGCCCTGGCCATCCACCCGGTTCTCTGGTTCACCCACGCGACGGCGACCTTCGCCTTCATCGCCAGCCTGCCCTACAGCAAGTTCCGCCACCTCTTCTACACGCCGCTCAACACCTTCTTTCGCGACCTGACGCCCAAGGGCGCGCTGGACGCGATCCCGGACATGGAGGCCGAGATCGAGAAGGACGAGCCGCGGCTGGGCGTGGCAACCCTGGGCGACCTGACCTGGAAGCGGCGCATGGACCTGGACGCCTGCATGCGCTGCGGGCGCTGCCAGAGCGTCTGCCCGGCCCACGCCAGCGGCGCGCCGCTCTCGCCCAAGTACATCATCAGCAAGCTGGCCGACCTGCAGCGCTCCGAGCCGATCCGCTTCAAGGACGGCACGGTGAAGCAGCTGGCCGAGCTGGAGCTGGCCGAGGGCGCCGCCCGCGACATCGAGACACTGCCGCTCTACGGCAACCTGTTCAGCGAGCACGAGCTGTGGGCCTGCACCACCTGCAACGCATGCGTCCACGAGTGCCCGGCCATGATCGAGCACGTGGACGACATCGTGGATCTGCGCCGCAACCTGACGATGATCGCCAGCGATGTGCCCCAGGGCGTCAAGCGCGTGCTAGAGGGCATCGAGCGCCAGGGCAACCCCTGGCGGCTGCCCGCCCGCGAGCGCAGCGCCTGGACGGACGGCCTTGAGGTGCCGACCATGGCCGAGAAGGAGCAGGTGGATGTGCTCTACTGGGTCGGCTGCGCGCCCAGCTACGACGAGCGCTCGAAGAAGGTGGCCCGGGCCATGGTGCAGCTCTTCCAGGCGGCCGGGGTGGACTTCGCCATCCTCGGCGAGGAGGAGACCTGCACCGGCGACGCGGCCCGGCGCATGGGCGAGGAGATGCTCTTCCAGGCCCAGGCCCAGCAGAACATCGAGACGATGAAGCAGTACACATTCAAGCAGATCGTCACCACCTGCCCGCACTGCTTCAACACGATCAAGAACGAGTACCCGCAGCTCGGCGGCGGGGCCGGCGTAGACTTCGAGATGGTGCACCACACCGACTTCATCGCCGGGCTGATCGGGGCGGGCAAGATCAAGCCGACGCGCCCGCTGAACGAGACCGTGGTGTACCACGACCCCTGCTACATCGGGCGCTACAACGACATCTACGACACGCCGCGCGCCGCGCTGGAGGCCATCCCCGGCCTGAAGCTGGTGGAGGCCCCCGAGCGCAACCGCGAGCGGGCCATGTGCTGCGGCGGCGGCGGCGGGAATGTCTGGCTGGAGGGCGAGGGCGAGCGGGACATCAACGCGATCCGGCTGGAGCAGCTGACGAAGCACGAGCCGACCACCCTGGCCCTATCATGCCCGTTCTGCATGGTGATGTTCGAGGACGCGGCCAAGAACAGCGGCCGCGACGAGACCCTGAAGCGGCGCGACATCGCCGAGATCGTGCTCGACTCGCTCGCGCCCGCCGAGAAAGGCTAGGGCTGCCGCCCTAAAACGCACATAACATGTGCCCAGCAGGCACATGCCGCACTGGTTCTGCTGCGGCGCGGCTACGCCGCGCGGCAGCAGAACCAGTCTTTTTTGTGGGAGAGCGAAGCTCTTCCACACCCTCTACGGCCCCAGGCGTGCCGGGCTACCCGGCGTAGATCTCGGGCCTGAGCACGCCGATATAGGGCAGGTTGCGGTAGCGCTCGGCGTAGTCGAGGCCGTAGCCGACCACAAACTCGTTGGGGATATCGAAGCCCAAGTAGTCCACCGACACATCAGCGGTGCGGCGCTCGGGCTTGTTGAGCAGGGTGCAGATGCGCAGGCTGGCCGGGCTGCGGCGCAGCAGCTGGCCGCGCAGGTAGGCCAGAGTCAGGCCGCTGTCGATAATATCCTCGACGATCAGCACATTACGCCCGGCGAGGTCGACATCGAGATCCTTGAGCATACGCACCACGCCGCTCGACTCGGTGCTCTGGCCGTAGCTGGCCACGGCGATAAAGTCGAAGGAGAGGGGGATGTCGATCTCGCGCACCAGATCCATCATAAACATGGCGCAGCCCTTCAGCACGCCCACCAGCAGCAGGTTGCCTGCCTCCCGGTAGTCGGCAGAGATCTGCGCGCCCAGCTCGCGCACGCGCGCCTGGATCTGGCCCTCGGCGATCAGCACCTTGTTGATATCAGCGTGCATTGTCTTGCTACTCCTCTTCTCTGACAATCCCGACCCATAACACGGCCCCCTCGCCCGGCGCGCCAGCCCGCGCATCCGCGCGCAGGCCGGCCACCCAGAGGATGGCCTCGTCGGCGACCAGGATGGGCCACGCGTCGCGCAGGGCCTGGGGGACTCTCCGATCCACAAAGAAATCCTGGAGCCGCCGCCCACCGCGCCCGCCGGCGGGGCGGAAGCGGTCGCCGGGGCGGCGGCGGCGCAGGGCCAGCCCGCCGGCCAGCTCAGCGGGGATGGCGACCCACCAGGGCGAGGGCGCGGCGGGCGGCTCACGCTGCGCGACGCAGACCCAGCCGGCGCCGAGGGGCGTGCGCCCGGGCGCGGCGACGGGCATCAGGTCAGCGGCGATCTGGGGCGTCGCGGCGGGCACAGGCACGCCTGCGGCCCTGACGCGAGCGCTATGGTAGCCGACATCGAGCGAGATCCCGTGGGCGAGGGGCAGGCGGCGCGGGCGCCCGACGTCGATCGCGGCGCGGGCGGCCTCAACCTGGGCGAAGCTCAGCTCGGCGGCCCCGAGGCGGGCGGCGGCGCGGCGCAGGGCGTAGCGGCGCAGGGCGGGGTGCATACCGCGCCACACCGCCATGCTCAGCTCCAGCGCGCCGGGGCCCTCGGCGGCCAGGGCCGGCCAGACGGCGTCGAGGGCGGCCTGCAGAAAATCGTAGTCGTCGGCGCAGATCTGGGCGGTGCGCGCGAGGGCCGCCACGACCTGCGGGTTGTGGGCGGCCAGGGCCGGGATCAGGCGCTGGCGCACCCGGCTGCGGGCGTAGCGCGGCGAGCTGTTGCTGGGATCCTCGGCGGGGGTGAGCTGATGCTGGGCGCAGTAGGCCATAATCTCGGCGCGGGTCGCCTCCAGCAGGGGCCGGATGAGCAATGTTGAATGTTGAATGTTGCCCTCGGCATTCACCATTCTCAATTCAACATTCAACATTCCCAAGGCCCACTCATCCCATGCCACCACGGGGCGCATACCGCGCAGCCCGGCTGGGCCGGCGCCGCGCAGGGCGTGGAGCAGCACCGTCTCGGCCTGGTCGTCGGCGGTGTGGGCCACGGCCACGGCGTGGGCGGCCTGGGCGCGGGCCACATCGGCCAGGAAGGCGTAGCGGGCGCTGCGGGCTGCCGCCTGGGCGCCCTGGCCCGAGGCGCGGGCCAGGGCGGGCACGTCGGCGTAGGCGAGGGTGGCGGGGAGGCCCCAGGTGGCGGCGGTGGCGGCCACAGCGCGGGCCTCGGCGGCCGACTGCGCGCCGCGGAAGCCGTGGTCGAGGTGGGCGACGTGGAGCTG
>JBAXES010000414.1:0-4449 GCA_037140315.1 Chloroflexales bacterium | reverse complement strand
CTACGAGTACCGCGCGCGGGCGGTGGGCTGGAGCGTGGCCGGCTTCACCGTGAACGGTGCGGCCCGCGACCCAGAGGCCGCCGACAGCAGGGGCGGGGCGGGCTGCCGGCTCGGGGCGCGCCCGGCCAGCGCGCCGCAGCTGCTGGGCGGCTGCGCCTACGCCTACCTGGGCGGCGAGAGCCGCAGCGCCATCGAGAGTCCGAGTCCGATCCGCGAGTCGCAGATGGCGACCCAGGCCCACGCCTACTGGACCCAGCCGCCCGCGCCGCGTATGCGCAGCGACGTATATCTCTACACCCTCGACCCGCTGGAGTCAGTTCAGATCAGCGTCCAGGTCGAGGTGGAGGTCTGGATCGTCAACGCCTACCCTGGCGAGATTAACGGCGTGCCGCTGCCCGAGATCCCCGTCGTGCCGCTGCCCGAACCGGCCCGCCAGCTGATCGCCCAGGGCTTCGACGTGACCCTGCTGGTGCCGCGCAGCGTCATCGGGCCGGGGAGCCGCTAACGGCGGAGGGCTTCGGTGAGGGCTACGCCCTCCCTGGCCATCCCATACATCAAGCTAAGACAAGGTTACAGGGAACAGGGAACAGGGAACAGAGATACCGCATCCTGATGCAGTGCAATTGCCTGAACTGTAACGTATGCTGAAACCTTGTCTAAAGAGGAGGAGAACATGAGCAAGTATGCGATCCCAGACCGTGGGCTGAGGTCACGGCCTCGCCCTCGCGCGCCCAGACAGCGCGGCCAGGCCCTCGTCGAGCTCATGATGGTGCTGCCGGTGCTGCTGCTGCTGGTGCTCGGCCTGGTCGGCGTCGGCCAGGTGCTGCTGGCCAGCTACACCGTGAACCAGGCGGCGCGGGTCGGCGCGCACCAGGGGGCGCTCGCGGGCGGCGCGGCGGCGGCCGCCTCCAGCGCCGCCGAGGACGTGATCGACAGCGGGGTGGGCACCGACGCGACGAACGCTACCATTGCCGTGATCTGCACACGAACGCCCTGCCGACGCTACGACCCGATCACCGTGCAGGTCGCCTACGCGGGCGATCTCTGGGTGCCAGTGCCGGGGGTCATGGAACACTTCAGCGTGCGAGCCGAGGCCACCCGCGCCGCTGAGCGGGACAGCCAGTAATGGCTGCGTCGCGCACAAAAACACGCGGCCAGTCCGCCGTCCTGGTCGCCCTCGCCCTGCCCTTCCTGGTCGCCTTCGTCCTGCTGGTGTCCGAGGTGTCCGAGCGCTGGCTGGAGGTAGCCATGGTCGAGGACGCGCTCCAGCAGGCCACCCGCTCGGCGGTGCAAACCTTCGACTACGCCGCGCTCGCCCGTGGCTCGGGCGGCCTGGGGGCGACAGCTCCCTGCCTCAGCGTCACCACAGGCGGCGCCGGGGCCTGCCGGGCGGTGATCGCCGTGGCCGACCGATTCCTTCGCACCAACCTCACCGGCGTGCGCGGCATGGGCGAGCCGATCGACAGCCTGGCCGACCGGGTGCGCTGGACGGTGCTGCCGCAGGGCGGCACCTGCCGGTACAGCGCCGGCGCGGCCCGCACCGAGGCCACCCCCCTGATCTGCGCTGAGGTGCGCCCGCAGATGCGTGGCCTGATGGGCTGGGGGGATTTCACGCCGCTGATCACCGCCGCCGAGACCATCGACCCGATCCGCTAGAGCAAGGAGGAGCGCATGTCCACCACACCCGCCGCCACACCTCTCGGGCAGGCCCTCGCGCACAAGCGGGCCAGCCCGCTGCCGACGATCATCCTCGCCGTCGGGCTGATCGCCGCGATCGCCTTGGCCAGCCTTGGCTTCCTAGAAAGCCGCAAGACCGAGGCCGTAGTCATCCTGGCCCGCGATGTGCCCTACGGCCAACAGATCGCCGCCGAGGACCTAGGCAGCGTCGAGCTGCCGCTACACCGGCCCGCCCAGCTGGCCGGCGTCGCCGGCCCGACGGCGGCCATCGGCCAGTACGCCGCGCGCAACCTGGGCGCGAACGACCTGCTGCAGCCCGCGATGCTCATGGCCCAGCCGCCCACGCAGCCGGTCTACCCCAACGGCGAGGCCCTGGCCCCGAACATGGTGCCCCTGCCCTTCGCCACCGCCACCGTCGGGCCGATCAGCTACCGCGACCGGCTGAACATCGGGTTCAGCGACCCGAGCGGCGCGCCGGACCTGTGTGACCGGGCCCGCGCGGCCGCCGGGGGCTCGCGCCCCGCCGCAACGCAGCTGGCGACGGCCCAGGCCCGCGCATTCGCATGCCGGCTGCTCAGCTCGGTGCGCGTGCTGTACGTGGACGAGGGCGCGGGCGTGGCCTACCTGGAGCTGACGCCCTATCAGGCCCACACGGTCTGGGCGCTCCAGGCCGCCGGGCTCCAGCTCTGGGGCGAGCGCTACGGCACCACCTCCGCGCCCCTGGAGGGACTCGACCGCCTCGACATCGGCCAGATCACGCTCGACGCCCTAGAGGCCCCCGCCGCCCCCGGCGCGATCCCCGGCGCGGGCGGCGCAATCCCCGGCAGCACCAAGCCATAACGAAGCCTTAACAGATTGCCCCCCCTCTCCCGCCGCAGCGGGAGAAGGGCTGGGGGTGAGTGCCTTCAGCCGCTCTTATGTAGGAGGGTATATGGACTTCGACGGCGACGACATCTACGCCACAGACGTGGACGCGGCGGCGATAGCGGAGGAGCTGCGCGTGCTCGTGCGCAGCGGTCGCATGCGCTGCTGCTGGCAGCTCCCGCCCGAGGAGGCGTTCGAGTTACTGGGCGTGGGCGGCCAGCTGGAGGCCCGCGACTGGGCGAGGATCGGCTGGTACGGCCCCCTAGAGATCTGGCGCGACCCCGAGCACGAGGTCTCCGACATCCTGTTCAACGGCCCCGAGGGCGACCCCTTCTTCGTCGTGCAGCGCGGCGCGATGGTCAGCACCGGTGTGACGGTCCACCCCGGCTGGCTGATCTGGCTGCGCCGCCAGCTGCTCCGGCGCAGCGGCAGGCCAGCATCTGCGTTCGATGACGACCCGAATCTGATCATGGCCCAGGGCGTGGCCGACCGGCTGCGCTACGCCGTGACGACGCCCCCGGCCACGCCCCACGGCATCTCGCTGGCCGTGCGCCTGCTGCCCGAGCGCTGGCGCACCCTCGACGACCTCGTGCAGGCCGGGACGATCAGCCGCGAGGCGTCCGACCTGCTGCTAGAGGCGCTGGCCTGCGGGGCATCCGTGCTGGTGTCCGGGGCCACCGGCAGCGGCAAGACCACCCTGACCGCCGCGATCACCCAGGCGGTCGGGCGGATCAAGCGCCTGGTGCTGATCGAGGACGGCGGAGAGTTGCCGCGCAGCATGAACAGCCTGCACGTGGAGGCCCTCGATGGCGAGGGCGGGTTCAGCCGAGCGGTGAAGTTCGCCCTGCGCCAGAAGCCGAGCTACATCGTGGTGGGCGAGGTGCGCGGCGGCGAAGCGATGGCTATGCTCCAGGCGGCGGCCACCGGCCACCCCGGCATCGGCACCATCCACGCCGGCAGCGTGCAGGGTGCCCTGCGCAACCTGGAGCGCATGGCCATGCTCGGCCTCGCCGCCGAGTCCGGCGGGGCGGGCCAGGCCGCCGCCCAGATCGTCCGCAGCATGATCACCTCCGACGTGGTCAGCCTGATCGTCGTGCAGATCGGCCAGACGCCCGGCGGCCGCCGGGCCGTGCTCGCCGTCGAGGAGGTGCTGCGCCAGGGCGCCCAGGGCCAGAGCGGCGACCACTTCCCGACCAGCCCGCTCTTCCGCCACGACCCTCAGGCCGACGCGCTGCTACGGGTCGGCAACGTAAACGGGGCCTGGGGATTAGGCCGGCTGTGAGCCGGCCCAGGCCCTGGGACAAAGCCCCAGACCCAGCGTTGTTTGCGGTTGGCGGCTTCGCCGCCAACCGCAAACAACAACAATCTCCGTGGGGCAGCGAAGCCGCCCCACACCCCACCGAGTGAAAAGGAGAACCCCCATGGAGCTGGTGATCTTCAGCGCGCTCGAAGGACTCCAGGCCCGGGCAGAGGCCCTGCGCGACCTCGCGGTGCTGGCGCCCTCGCGGCTCGACCAGGTCCACCGCCTGCTGTCCGGCGAGCGCCCGCCCGACGCCCTCTACCTAGACGACAGCCGCGGCGTGCCCCTACCCGACCTCTGGCGTAGCGCGGCCATCGCCCAGCAGGCGGGGGCGCGGGTGCTGCTCAACCTCTACGGCCCGGCCCGCGCGGCCCTGAACGACGCCCAGAGCGCCGGCATCGCCGCCGTCAGCCTGGCCGACGCCGACGGTGTGGCCGCATGGATCGGCGCGCAGCTCGGCCTGGACACAACCGGCGGCCCGCAGCGCCTGCCGGTGGTCGCCGTGGGCGCGGCCAAGGGCGGCATCGGTAAGACCTTCGCCACCTGCGTGCTGGCCGAGGGCCTGCGCCGACGCGGCCTGCGCGTGCTCGTCTGGGACCGCGATATCT
>JBAXES010000413.1:0-4450 GCA_037140315.1 Chloroflexales bacterium | reverse complement strand
GCTACCGGTGGCGGCGGTGACGATGTGGGAGACTTGATTGATCTGCACGTTTTCGGCGGCTACCTGGGACGCCACCGGATCGTTGTCGAGAGCCAGGACGGGACCGGCCCCGAGCTTGGCAGCCGCGATAGCCAGGATGCCACTACCGGTACCCAGGTCGAGGGTGCGCAGGCCCGGCCGGGCGTAGCGCTCCAGCAGGCGCAGGCAGAGTTGGGTGGTCGGGTGCAGCCCGGTGCCGAAGGCCATGCCGGGGTCGAGGTAGATCGCCACATCGTCCGGGCGCGGCGTATACTCCAGCCACGAGGGCACCACCACCGTGCGCTCGCCGACGCGCAGGATGCTGTAGTGCTGCTTCCATGCGTTGGCCCAGTCCTCCTCCTCCAGCGGGCGGGCCTGGAGCGGACTCACCGGGCGCATCTGGCCGAGGTGCCAGAGGGCCTGCTCAAGCCGCTGGCGCACGTCCTCGGCCTGGGCGTCGAGCGGGATATAGGTGCGCAGCGTCACCGGGCGGGACGGGTCGTAGCTGAACTCCGGCCCCTCATCGCCGGGGGTCCACGCCGGCTCAGCGACGACGCCGCCATTGTAGCCGTAGCGGGCGAGCAGCTCGGAGACGGACTCCACGGCCTCGTTATCGACCTGGACGGACAATTCTAACCACGTCATAGTTGAATGTTGAATGTTGAATGTTGAATGTTGAATGCCAGAGCCATTCAACATTCAACATTCAACATTCATAATTTGTAGCGCGTGCCCTGGGGGCCGTCCTCAAGGGTGACGCCGATGTCGGCGAGGCGCTTGCGCACAAGGTCGGCGAGCTCAAACTGCTTGGCCTTGCGCAGACTGGCGCGCAGCTCGATCAGCAGCTCGATGAACGGGGCCACGTCCTGGCCCTTGGCGCTCTGCTGGGGGCTGAGGCGCAGGCCGAGGACACCGGCCAGCTCGCGGAGGCCGGCCTGGGCGGCGGCGAGGGGCCCCCCGCCGACCCCGGCGTCGCGGGCGACGTTGATCGCGCGCACCAGCTCGAAGAGCGCGGCCATGGCGCCGGCGCTATTGAAGTCGCTGTCCATCGCTGCGACGAAGGACTCGCGGGAGGACTCCAGGCTATGGGCCAGGGCCTCGGCGGCCGGGCCAGAATCGGCGGCGCCGACGGCGGGTAGCAGGGCGCCGAGCAGCCGGTCTAGCTTGCGGGCGTTGTCGGCGGCGATGTCGGCGTTGTAGGTGAGCGGGCTGCGGTAGTAGCTGCCGAGCACGATCAGGCGGAAGACATCGGCGTCGTACTGTGTGAGGAAGCTGTCGATCGTGACGACGTTGCCCAGGGACTTCGACATCTTCTCGACCTGGTGGGTGGCCGGGTTGACGAGCTGGAGCATGCCGTTGTGGATCCAGAAGCGCGCGAAGCGCTTGCCGGTGAGGCACTCGCTCTGAGCGATCTCGTTCTCGTGGTGCGGGAAGACCAGGTCGTTGCCGCCGCCGTGGATGTCGATCTGCTCGCCCAGGTGCTTCATGCTCATAGCCGAGCACTCGATGTGCCAGCCGGGGCGGCCCGCGCCCCAGGGGCTGGGCCAGGCCGGCTCGCCCGCTTTGGCCGCCTTCCAGAGGGCGAAGTCTGCGGGCGACTCCTTGCGCGGGTCAACCTCAAAGCGCGTGCCGCTGAGCATCTCATCAACTGGGCGGCCGGAGAGCTTGCCGTAGCCGGGGTCGCTGGAGACACGGAAGTAGACATCGCCCTCGGCGGCGTAGGCGTGCCCCGCAGCGATCAGCCGCTGGGTGAAGTCGATGATCTCGGCCATGGTCTGGGTGGCGCGGGGGTAGGCGCTGGCGGGCATCACGTTCAGCCGCTGGAGCTGGCTGAGGAACTCGTCGGCGTACTGCGCCGCCATCTGCACCGGGTCGCGGCCGGTGGCGTTGGCGCGGGCGATGATCTTGTCGTCCACATCGGTGAAGTTGACGACGTGGCGCACCTCGTAGCCGCGGAACTCCAGGTAGCGTCGGATGACGTCGAAGACGATCGCCGACATGGCGTGGCCGATGTGGGCGTCGTCGTAGACGGTGACGCCGCAGACGTACATGCGCACCACGTTTGGCTCGATCGTCTCCAGCGGCTCGGCCCGGCGGGTCAGGGAGTTATAGAGTTGGATTGACATCTCTACTCAATGTTGAATGTTGAATGTTGAGTGTTGAATGTTGAATGGCATGCGTGCCATTCAGCATTCAACACTCAACATTCAACATTAGGCGTTAGATCCCGGCGCCGAGATTATACTCCTCATTCTGCCCGTTGTCATCGAGGGCGCTCCAGAGGCTCGCCGGCAGAGCGTCGTAGGTCAGGTGATGACCCTCGTGGTGGGTCGAGGTGGCGTCCTCAAGGTCGGTGAGACGCGCCTCAAGCTCAAGCACCTTGGCGCGCAGGCCGCGGAGCATCTCGGCCTCGGGGTCGGGTAGATCCTCGATGCGGCGGGTGACGCCGGTGGATGGGTCGCGGGTGGCGACGATGCGGGCGGGCACGCCGACGGCGGTGGAGTGGGGCGGCACATCCTTCACCACCACCGCGCCGCCGCCGACGCGGGCGCCCTGGCTGATCGTGATCGCGCCGAGGACGCTGGCACCGACGCCGATTACGACGTCGTCCTCTAGGGTGGGGTGGCGCTTGCCAGACTGCTTGCCGGTGCCGCCGAGAGTGACGCCCTGGTAGAGCATGACTCGATCGCCGATCTCAGCCGTCTCGCCGATCACCACGCCCATACCGTGGTCGATGAAGAAGCCATGGCCGATGGTGGCGCCGGGGTGGATCTCGATGCCGGTCCAGAAGCGGGCAACCTGAGAGATGAAGCGGGGCAGGAAGGGCACGCGGCGCTTCCAGATGGCGTGGGCCAGCCGGTACAGCAGGATGGCGTGCAGGCCGGGGTAGATCAGCACCTCGGCCAGGTTGCGGGCCGCCGGGTCGTTATGAAAGATGGCGCGCACATCGTCGCGCAGCGTGCGCACCGCGCTGGAGAGAGACATGAGGGGCCTCCTGCTGATTCGTCGTCGGGGGACGGTCGGGCTGTCGCCACACGAAGCTAGGGGCGCTGTGCTACACAGCGCCCCTAGCTACAGACGCACCCGAAGCAAGAGGCGGGGGCGGGCCAGCTATGGCGGCCCGCTCCCATTAGAGTTTGGGGGGAGCTATTCAGCAGGGCTGGAAGGAGCAGGGGCACTGGTGACGCTCTTCTCGCTCGTGCTGGCCTTCTCGACCGGGGCGGCCTTCTCTGCCGTGTCCGTCTTCTCGACCGGGGCGGCCTTCTCTGCCGCGTCCGTCTTCTCGGCCTTCGCGGTGTCGGGCGCGACGGCAGTGCTGCTGCTGCCGCGGCTATCGTTGATATACCAGCCTGAACCCTTGAAGACGATTCCGGCGGGCTGGATCACCCGGCGCACCTGGCCCTCCTGGCCGCAGGGGCAGACGGTCAGCGGGTCATCCTTGAAGCTTTGGAACTTCTCGAACTGCTTGCCACAGCTGTTGCACGCATAGACGTAGGTCGGCATACTGCTACAACCCTCCCTGAAGCCCGGATCATACTCCATACTCGCTGCCCCTATTGTACCTGAAGCAGGTACAGCGCGCAATAAGAGGGATGTTAGAGTTCACGAGGGTCTCGTCGACGTCACCTCCCGGCGGGGGTGCGGGGGCGGCGAAGCCGCCCCCGCGTTATTTTTCTGTTAGGTTTTGGCGGCGAAGCCGCCAAAACCTAACAGAAAGCGGGTTTGGGGCGCAGCCCCAAAGACGTTGACGAGGCTCTATAGAGTTGACAAGACCACTGGGCGGTCGCATCATGCGGCCACATGATTGAGCTGTCCCACGTGAGCTACCGCTACCCGGGGGCCGCCGCGGCGGCGATCCACGATCTCACCCTCAGCATCGCCGAGGGTGAGTTTCTGCTGGTGTGCGGGCCGAGCGGGGCGGGCAAGAGCAGCTTTCTGCGCCTGCTCAACGGCCTGGTGCCGCACTTCTACGGCGGGCGATTCTCTGGCGGGGTGCGCCTGTGGGGCCGTGACACGCTCCAGCACCAGCCGCGCGACATGGCCGACCTGGTGGGGTTTGTATTCCAGGACCCCGAGAGCCAGTTTGTGGTGGACGTGGTCGAGGACGAGATCGTCTTCGGGATGGAGAACCTGGGCCTGCCGCAGACGATCATGCGCCGGCGGGCCGAGGAGGTGCTGGATCAGCTCGGGATCTCCCATCTGCGCCGCCAGCGTGTGTCGGCCCTCAGCGGGGGCGAGAAGCAGCGCGTGGCGATCGCGGCCGTGCTGGCGGCCCAGCCCCGCGCCCTGGTGCTCGACGAGCCCACCAGCCAGCTCGACCCCCACGGCGCCGAGGAGGTGCTCACCGCGCTCCAGAAGCTCAACGCCGACCTCGGGCTGACGATCATCCTCTGTGAGCATCGCCTGGAGCGGGTGGTGCAGTATGCGGATC
>JBAXES010000412.1:0-4454 GCA_037140315.1 Chloroflexales bacterium | reverse complement strand
CAACGGTACCACAAAAGCCATTCTCGTTCCCGGTCAGTTTTGGCGAAGGTATTGAGAAGATATATTATGGTATGATATGAACAATCCCCTCGTCAGCTGGAGTCATCATGGCACGATACAATGGGCGTATGCCCGACGAGCTGCGACAGATCGAGATCATTCCCGGGTACGCGCCCTACGCTGAGGGTTCAGCCCTGATCAGCTGCGGCAACACGCGGGTGCTCTGCGCGGCCAGCGTCGAGGACCACGTGCCAGGCTGGCTGCGCGGCCAGGGGCGCGGCTGGGTCAGCGGCGAGTACGCGCTGCTGCCGCGATCGACGCACACCCGCACCCGGCGCGAGCGCGCGGGCGCCAGCGGGCGCACCCAGGAGATCCAGCGCCTGATCGGCCGCGCGCTGCGCGCGGCGGTCGACCTCACCGCCCTCGGCGAGCGCCTGATCACGGTTGACTGCGATGTGCTCCAGGCCGATGGCGGCACACGCACGGCGGCGATCACCGGGGGCTTCGTGGCCCTGGCCCTGGCCCTGCGCAAGCTGCGGGCCGACGGCAAGCTGGCCCAGGACCCGCTGGCGCGGGCCGTGGCCGCCGTGAGCGTCGGCATCATCGGCGACGAGCTGCTGCTCGACCTAGACTATAGCGAGGACAGCAGCGCCGACATCGACTGCAATGTGGTGCAGACCGACGGCGGCGCATTTGTCGAGGTTCAGGGCACGGCCGAGGGCGAGCCGGTGAGCCGGCCACAGCTCGACGCCCTGCTTGATCTGGCCGGCCAGGGCATTAGCAGGCTGATCGCGGCCCAGCGGGCGGCGCTTGAGGCCAAACCCTAGGCAGGAGTCCAACCCAGCACATCTCACCAGGAGAGACGCACGATGCAGGAGGAGCAGCACAACCGCGAAGCAGGTAGGCGCCACCTTCAGCGCGGCCTGGCCTTCGAGCGCTCAAACCACATCAAAGAGGCCGTCGCGGCCTACCGACAGGCCATCGCCAGCTACCCCCACCTCTCCGAGGCCCATAATGCGCTCGGCTTCTACTACCAGCGCAGCGGGCTGCTTGCCAAGGCCGCCGATGAGTTTCATACCGTCGCCAGCCTCGTCGGCGACTTCCTGGCCTACTTCAACCTTGGCTATATCCAGGTGGAGCTTGAGCGCTACGACGAGGCCCTGGCCACCTTCGGCCACTGCCTGAGCCTCGACCCGAGCGACTCAGCCACCCACTTCGAGATCGGGCTGATCCACTATGCGCGCGGCGACTACGGCGCGGCCCTCAGCCACCTCAAGCTACCCCTGAGCAGCTACCCCAGCGACTGGGAGATCCATAACCTGTCCGGCAAGTGTAACCTGGGCCTGCACCGCTACGAGGAGGCCATGAGCGCCTTCGGGCGCGCGCTGCTGCTGGCCAACAGCCCGCAGGCCCAGGTGGAGCTGCTCGACAACATCAACACCGTCGAGCGCCACCGCGAGTTCCGCAGCCTGGCCACCGTCAAAGATCAGCTCTATGCTGAGGAGGGCGTCGTCTACCTCGGCTCGGCCCAGGACGACGGCCTGCACATGCGCGAGGTGCATGACTTCCACTTCACCTACTCCGACATCGGCACGACCCTCCAGCGCCTGATCGCCCTGATCAAGAGCTCGCGCTGGAGCTTCACCGCCATCGTCTGCGGCGACATCCTTACCCGCCCCCTGGCCAACGCCCTCGCGCACTTGCTGGAGATCCCGCAGCGCAGCATCGATCAGCTCGGCCCGGACGACCGCACGCTCTTGCTGATCGCCGTCGGCCAAGAGGCCGAGCTGCTGCTACTGACGATCGAGCGGGTCCCCTGCCCGGTCACCGCCTTCTGCCTCGGCCTGAACTGGCTGCGCCACAGCAAGGTACTGCCCGACCTGATCGGGATCACCGCCCGGGGATCGTGCAGCGTGCCCTGGGAGTCAGAGCTGCGCCACCTGCGCGCCGACGGCGCCCCCCCAGACCAGATCGACGGCTGCATCGCCCTGGCCACCCAGCAGACTATCCAGGCCATCCACGAGACGCCGATCGATAGTAACCTGCCCCGCCAGATCCGCTACTACACCCGCAACCACCGTAAGGTGAATGCGACCCAGTAGGGGCGCAGCAGCAGAGGGGCGGCGCGCCGCCCCTCTGCTGCTGCGCCCCTACGTTTGTGGTATAATCGATACCTGTTTCCGTTTATCACGGCGGGTATGATGATCCGACTCGGCTTCCCGGTGCGCGTCGTCGGCCGGCCCGGCCTCGGCGGCGGGCGGCCGGCGCACCTGAGCGTCGGCCTCGCGCGCTTAGGCGACGTACTCGGCTACATCGAGCTGATCGACGTGCAGTTCTACCGCATCACGACGGGCCTACTCGCGCCTGACGGCATAGGCCAGATCGACGAGTGCGCCGCGCAGATTGATCTGCTGGCCCAGCGCCTCGCAGCCACGCACACCCGGCTTACGGCCCACCTCGATCACGGGGTGGCCCTCGGCTGCGCCGACGAGGCCCTGGCAACAGCAGGGGCGGCCCAGATCGAGGCCATGGCGGCCCTGCTTGAGGGGCTAGATGCGCACCGGCCCGGCGGGGTGATCGAGGGCACCCTGGTGGCGCACGTGGGCGGCCCCGCCGCCGACCCGGCGACCAGCGAGCGCTTCGCAGCGCGCCACCGGGCGCTCTCGGCCCGGGCGCGGGCGCGCCTGTGCGTGGAGCACGACAGCGCCGGCCACAGCCTGGGGCAGCTCCTCGCCCTGCACCGCCGCTGCGGCGCACCGGTGGTCTTCGACGCCCTGCACTGGGAGATCTGGAACCCCGAGGCGATCCCCCTCGACCTAGCCCTCGGGCTAGCCCTGGCCACATGGCCGGCCGGGTCGCGCCCAGAGGTGCACCTGAGCAGCCCGCGCAGCGAGGCCCACCTGCTGCCGCCGCGCCCCGGCCAGCGCGCCGCCGTGCTGCCGCCGCGCCCCGGCCAGCACGCCGACTTTATCGACGCCGGTGCCCTCCAGCGCCTGCTGGTCGCCGCGCGCGGGCTGCCGCCCTTCGACGTAATGCTGGAGGCAAAGGCCGGCGACCTAGCCCTGCTACGCCTGCGCGCCGAGATCGCCCGCCGCGCGCCGAGGCTCGCCCTGGCCCTCGGTTAATGCCATGCTATAATGCTGGCGACGATGCGCCGGCCTGCCCGGCCCACAGATTCTCACACCTGTATGTAGCTAAGGAGCTGTCCGTGAGCCAGTCGCGCCCACCTCGCCCGAAGCAGCCCGCGCCGGCTGCGCCGGCGAGCCCAATGCCCGGCATCATCTCCGCCGCCGTTGTGCTGCTCGTCCTCGGCATCGTCATCGGCCTACTGGTCAGCCGGGCCGGATCTGCCGCCAAGCCGACCAGCCAGGCCGACAACGGCCTCGCCCCCAGCGCCGCCGCAGTCACGACCGTGCCCGCAGCCCCCAGCGCCGCACCGGCGGCCCCCACCGCCGCGCCGATCGTCAACACCCAGCTGCAGCCCACCGCCACCACCTACACCTACAGCGCGGCGCCGCCGATGACGATCGACCCGGCCAAGAAGTATACCGCCACCATCGAGACGCCCCGCGGCAACATTGTGATCCAGCTGCGGCCCGACATTGCCCCGAAGACGGTGAACAACTTCGTCTTCCTGGCTCGCCAGAACTTCTACAACGGCCTGACCTGGCACCGCGTAATCCAGGGCTTCATGGCCCAGGGCGGCGACCCCAAGGGCGACGGGGCCGGCGGGCCGGGCTACTCCATCCCCGCCGAGTTCACCGATAAGATCCTCTACGACAAGCCGGGCATTCTGGCCATGGCCCGCACGAACGACCCGAACAGCGCCGGGTCGCAGTTCTTCATCACCACCGCCCCGGCACCTTCGCTGAATAGCCAGTACACGATCTTCGGCCAGGTGATCCAGGGCCAGGATATCGTCGATGGCATCCCGCTGCGCGACCCCGGCAGCGCGACGACCCCCGGCGAGACGATCCTCGGCATCGCCATCGCCGAGCAGTAGACAGCGAATGGCAACGAATGAGCGAATGGTGTCATTCGCTCATTCGTTGCCATTCGCTGTCTATTTCTTCCGGCCGAAGAGGCCATGCTTTTTGGGCGGCTCCACCGTCTGCCGCAGCGAGTCCAGGTCGCCGTCGAGGCTGCCGGGCGCGGCGGCGGGCGGCGGCGGCGATGCGTCTAGCGGCGCTAGGCCCTCCTTGGCCGCCAGATCGCTGAGCGCGATGCGCTTGCCCAGGCCGCCCTTGGGGGCCTCGGGCGAGCGCAGCTCCGCAGCCACAACGGTCGGCGGCGGCGCAGGCACGGGCGCGAGCGCGGGCATGCTCACCCCAGGGCGCGGCTCAACATAGGGGCTCGGGCCATGCTCCGCGCCGAGGGCCACCAGCCACTCCCAGATCTTCAGGCAGCGCTGCCGCTCGTCGGCGGGGAGCGGCAGCGGTCGACCGCGCGAGTCG
>JBAXES010000411.1:0-4474 GCA_037140315.1 Chloroflexales bacterium | reverse complement strand
GAGGGCCGCCGGATCGAGGCGGTGGACCCCGGCGGCCAGATCGCCGCCCAGGTCGAGATCCAGCGCGTGATCGGCTGCGTGATCTACCCGGCCGGCGCGATCGCCCGCCCCGGCGTGATCCGCCACATCGAGGGTAACCGCTTCACGCTCGGCGAACCCGACGGCAGCCGGAGCGCGCGCGTCCTGGCCCTCGCGGGGCTCTTCAGCGCCGCCGGCCTCAAGGCCCCCGCCAGCCCCGACATCCGCAGCGAGATCTGGATCAAGCTCTGGGGCAACCTCTGCGTCAACCCGGTCAGCGCCCTCACCCGCGCCACCATGGACGTCGTCCTCGCCGACCCCGGCGCCCGCGCCCTGCTCACCGCCATGATGGCCGAGGCCCAGCAGGTCGCCGAGGCCCTCGGCATCCGCTTCCCGCTCAGCATCGAGCGCCGACTCAAGATGGCCGAGGAGATCGGCGCACATAAGACCTCGATGCTCCAGGATGTCGAGGCCGGCCGCCCCACTGAGGTCGACGCGCTCGTCGGCGCTGTGGCCGAACTCGGTCGCCTGGTCGGCGTGCCAACCCCGCATATCGACGCCGTCTACGCTAGCACGAAGCTGCTCGACAGGGTGGTGAGCGGGCGCTAGCGAGGGAGGGCCAGCGAAGGGCCTCGCCCTCTCTGAAGCTCTCAGATCGGCCCCTGGCCCCACACCGCCGCCCGAGCGGTGATAGAATGGCAGCAGCTTTCGCTTCTCAGCCCGGCCGCAGTGGGTGCGGTCGGGCTTAGGCGTAATAACACTGTTATTCTGCCTGCCGGGGGCAGCCCCATCGCGGCAGCGACCACATGGAGCCTATGAGCACACCAACCGAGGCGAGCGCGACCGCGCTGGCCGCGCCGGCCGAGCTCGCCGTCTTACGCCGCCGGGTGATGAGTCTGGCCGCGCCGGTGATCGGCGAGAACCTGCTCCAGACGATGCTGGGCGTTGTGGACACCATCCTGGTGGCCGGGCTGGGCGCGACAGCCCTGGCCGGAGTCGGCACGGCCCTCCAGGTGATCTTTGTGATCACGGCGGCCCTGAGCGCCCTCTCGGTGGGCGCATCGGTGCTGGTGGCCCAGGCCGTGGGCGCGGGCAGCCGTGACGAGGCCGGGCGGGTGTCGCGCCAGGCCATGATCTGGAGCGTCCTGATCGCCCTGCCACTCACCGCCGTGGGCCTGCCCCTCACCCCGGTCATCGTCGGCCTGTTTGGCCTGGAGCCGGCCGTGGCCAGCGTGAGCATGGGCTACCTGGGCGTGACCATGGGCACCATCACCACGCTGACGATGATGCTGCTAATCGGCGGAGTGCTGCGCGGGGCCGGGGACTCGCGCACGCCGATGCTGGTGACGGCCCTTGCCAATCTCATCAATGTCGCGGTGAGCTACGCCCTGATCTACGGGCACCTGGGCATGCCGGCCCTCGGCGCGGTGGGCAGCGCCTGGGGCGCCTTCGCTTCGCGGCTAGTCGGCGCGATCATCCTGGTTGTCGTCGTCCTGCGCGGGCGCAACGACATCCGGGCCGGCGGCGGCGGCAGCTGGGCGCCAAGCATGCGCGTGTTCGGCGCGATCCTCAGGGTCGGCGTGCCGGCCGCACTTGAGGAGGTGCTGGTGATCTCCGCCTTCGCCACCCTCACCCCAATCGTCGCCACCCTCGGCACGGTCTCCCTGGCGGCCCAGCGCGTGGTGATCAATATCCTCTCGCTCTCGTTCCTGCCCGGCCTCGGCTTCGGCCTCGCCGCCACCGCCCTGGTCGGCCAGGCCATCGGCGCGCGCCGCCCCAGCGAGGCCCGCGCCGTCATCCGGATCTCGCTGCGCTGGGCGGTGATGTGGATGGGCGGTCTCGGCCTGCTCTTCTTCATCTTCGCCGAGGGCCTGGTGCGAATCTTCAGCCCCGACCCGGATATGATCGCCACCGGCGCGACGGCCATCCGCGTGGTCGCCTTCACCCAGCCCTTCTGGGCGGCCACCTTCGTGTACGCCGGGGCGCTCCGCGGCACCGGCGACACCCGCACGCCCCTGGTCGTCACCGGCGCGGCGATCTGGTCAGCCGTCGGCATTGGTGTCCTGCTGATGAATACGTCCCTCCACAGCCTGGCCGGGATCTGGACTGCCTTCCTCGTGATCGGCCCGCTCGAGACCCTGGTCTACTGGCGGGCCTGGGGGCGGGCGCTGCGCTAATGATGACCCATTGATCTTGGTTAGACTGTCGCTGTACCCCTATGCTATCCTATGGCAGGAGTGTCGTCTCTCTCCCCGTTCGCTCGGCAGCCCAATAGGAAGCGCATGGACTGGCAACTCTCCCCATATATGCCTGCCCTGGCCGGGTCGGGTGTGGTCGCGCTGATCACATCGGGACTCGCCTGGCGCTGGCGCTCAGCACGGGGCGCCGCAGAGATCGCACTGCTCGCCCTCTTCAGCGGCCTCTGGTCGTGGCTCTACGCCATTGAGCTCAGCAGCGCCTCCTTCGCTGCGGCCCTGTACTGGGCGAAGATCGAGTATATCTTCATCGTCGGCTTCCCCACCATACTGATCGTTTTCGCCGCGCGCTACACCAACCACGACGGGTGGCTGGCCAGAGGGCGCTGGCTCGCCCTGGTGACGATGCCGGCCCTGACGTTGCTGGCGGTCTGGACGAACGATGCCCACCGGCTCTACTGGAGCGAGATGGGCTGGGAGATCAGGGGCACGGTCAGCATCCTGAAGTTCACTTACGGGCCGCTGTTCTGGATCTTCATCGCCTACTCATACGCCTGTGTCTGCGGCTCCACCCTGCTGCTGCTCCAGAGCATCCTGCGCGCGCCACGCTCCTATCGGGGCGCCACCGCCGCGCTCCTGGTGGCGATCGCGGCCATCTGGGGCGGCAACGTCCTCTACCTCTCCAACCTCAGCCCCTGGGGCTACCTTGACCTGACGCCCGTCGCCTCCACGATCTCGGGGCTGGCGATCACCCTGGGCATCTTCCGGCTGCGCCTGTTCGACCTGCTGCCAATCGCCCACAGCGCGGTGTTCGCGCAGATGGGCGACGGCGTGGTGGTGATCGACGTGCAGGGCCGGGTGGTCGACATGAACCCGGCGGCCAAGGCCGCCGTCGGTCGCCAGCGCGGCGAGGTGATCGGCGCGCCGGCGGATCAGGTCTTCAACCGCTGGCCGCACCTGGTTACACGCTATGATCAGCACGAGCAGCTGAGCGACGAGATTGAGATCGTGGGCGGCGGCAGGCGCAGCTGGCTCGACCTACGGATCTCGCCACTCTACGACCGGCGCGGGAATCTGCGCGGGCGGGTGATAGTCTGGCACGACATCACCGCCCGCAAGGTGGCCGAGGTCGAGCTCCGCGCGGCCATGGATGCGGCCGAGGCGGCGAGCCGGACGAAGAGCGCCTTCCTGGCCACCATGAGCCACGAGCTGCGCACGCCGCTCAGCGCGATCATGGGGTACTGCCAGCTGCTCCGCCTAGAGGTTGAGGATGGCGACACCGAGCACGCCCTCCATGATCTCGCCACCATCGAGTCGGCCGGCGAGCACCTGCTGCTTATGATCGCCAACCTGCTCCACGTCTCGCAGATCGAGGCCGGGGCCGCGCCGATCAGCCTCGCAGCGGCTGAGATCGATGTGTCCGCGCTGATCACCGAGGTGATCCAGGCCACCCGCCTGTCGGCGAGCCGCAGGGACAACGCCCTAGTGGTACACGCCGACCCCAAGCTCGGCACGATCACCGCCGACCGGGCGCGGCTGCGCCTGGTGCTCATGAACCTGCTCGACAACGCCGCTAAGTTCACCGAGCGGGGGACGATCAGCCTCACCGCCGTCCGCGAGGCCGACATCTCGGGTGACTTGCTGGTCTTCCAGGTACAGGACACGGGCGTAGGGATCGCGCCCGACGAGATCGGTCGGCTCTTTGAGATCTTCACTGAGCACGACCCACAGAAGCGGCGGAGGTTCGGCGGTGCCGGGGTCGGCCTGGCGATCAGCCGCGACGTTTGCCGGGCTATGGGCGGCGATATCGAGGCCAGGAGCGCGCCCGGCAAGGGCACCACCATGACCGTGCGCCTGCCGACCATGTAGGGAACAGGGGACAAATGACTATCTGTTCCCTGTTCCCTGTTCCCTATTAAGCGATCACCGGGGCGATACGAGTGAGCTTGCCGCGCCTGGGGCCGATCTGATCAAGGGCCCGCTGGGTAACCTGATCGTCATAGGCGATCTGGGCGTTGCGTCGGACATCGTCCGGGTCGAAGAGCCCGCGGCCCGCGCCGTCGAAGCTGTTGGAGACATAGGCGATGATCGTATCGGCGAGCTGACGGACGATCATGCCGCTGTCGGGCAGGCGGCGGGAGAGCGCCGCCGAGGGGCCGAGCCGGCGCAGATCGCGGCGGCCGAGGATGGCGGCGAGGCGCTCGCGGGCGTCGGTGGAGTTGTGGCTGGCCGAGGCGAGCATAATCCGCTGGAGGCCCACC
>JBAXES010000410.1:0-4490 GCA_037140315.1 Chloroflexales bacterium | reverse complement strand
GAGCTGGCCGGCCGGCACCTACAGCGTGCAGGCATACTTTGCCGGCAGCTTGCCCCTCCCCAGCGGCAGCATCACCCTCGCCGACCAGCTCTACAACCCGTCCGCCAGCGGCGTCGCGAGCCTGACCATCATCCCGCTGCCCGAGACCGCGATCACCGACGGGCCGAGCGGCAGCACCGGCGACACGATGGCCACCTTCAGCTTCAGCGGCAGCGGCGGCCAGGGCGTCCTGGGCTTCGAGTGCAGCCTTGATAGCCCGACCACCTTCACCTACTGTGTCAGCCCGGTAACCTACCGCAGCCTGGCCGACGGCGCGCACACCTTCCGCGTCCGCGCCGTCGATGGGCTGGCCCAGGTTGACCCGACGCCCGCCGAGCGCAGCTGGACCGTGCGCTCGATCTACCGGGCGCGCGTCGTCAGCGGGCAGGTCTGGATCGAGCGCAGCATCGCCCTGGCTGGGCTGGGCGACTACGACAGCCTGCCGACGGACGGCTGGTCGCTGGTGGGCCGCACCAACGGCTCTGATGACAACGGGGCGCTGCGCAGCTTCTACGTGCAGGGCGGCGTGCCCTACGCGATCACCTACAACCTCTCGAAGACCAAGGGCAACCGCTGCATCCTGGTGACACCGGCAAGCCTGGCGGTGGTCCTAAATGGGCAGACCCGCCCGATGACCACCGTGGGCGACCCGGTGCCCTGCCCCGGCGAGACGCCGGAGACCACAATCACCAGCGCGCCGCACGGCACCGTCGCTGCAGCCACGGCCACATTCAAGTTCACCGGCAGCGGTGGCAGCGGATTCTTGCGCTTTGAGTGTAGCCTAGACGGCTCGCCCTTCGCCGCCTGCACTAGCCCGAAAGCCTACAGCGGCCTCGTGGTTGGCGACCACCTGTTCCTCGTGCGGGCCATCGACGCGAGCGGCACGGCCGACCCCACGCCGGCGAGTGTCAACTGGGTGATCAGTGTGAGCGGGCAGGTGCTCTACCGTGCCCGCCAGGATGGCGAGCGGATCGTGATCGAGCGGAACACCGCCCTGGCCGGCCTGGGCGACTACGACGGTGCGCCGGTGGACGGCTGGGCGGTTGTGGCCCGCAGCAGCGGCATAGACGATGATGGCGTCCTCAGCGGCTTCTACGAGCAGGGCGGCGTGCCCTACGTGATCATCTGCAACGAGGCCCGGAACCGCGGCCATCGCTGCGTGCTGATGACGCCGCGCAGCCTGGCTGTGGTGAGGCAGGGCCAGGTGCGTCTGCTGGCCGTCGTGCGCGACCCGATCCCCTGCCCGGCCCTGTAGAGGGGCGGCGCTGATGGGCCTGCCGCCCATCAGCGCCGCCCCTCGCTCAGCCCTGGAGCGCTAGGGCGACCGCATCGTCGAAGCTCAGCGCCTGCCCGTACGCCCATGCCGTCTCAGCCGAGCCGCCGAGGGCCTGGCGGGCCGGGGCGAGCAGCTTGTCGAGCGCCTCCTGCTCGCTGGCCGGGAGCGGTGTGCCGAGCTCGGCGCGCAGCCCGGCGGCGGCACCTGCGATCAGGAGCGACAGCTCGGTGCGGCCCTGGGCCGCCGCCATCCCGGCGTAGTCCTCCAGGCAGTAGGCGATCGCCGTCCGGTCGCCGACCTCAATGTTAAGCTCCAGGCTCTCGCGCAGCATCGCCGGCAGGCTGCTGACATCACCGCTGTGCAGCAGCAAGTTAGCCAGGCTGCTGAGCGAGTTCGCTGTGCCCCACTTATCGCCGAGGGCGCGTCGCACCGCAATGCTCTCCTCAAGTAGCCGGCGGGCTGTGTCGCGCTCGCCCTGGTAGCGCCCGATCAGCCCCAGGTTATTTAAGAGCTGGCCTATGGCCCAGCGGTCACCGATCTCGCGGAAGAGGGTCAGGCTCTCGTTATAGAGCGCCCATGCCTTTGTGAAGTTGGTGGCATACATCTCAACGATCCCGAGGTTATTCAGCAGCACCGCCACGCCCGGCCGATCCCCAAGCTCGCGCAGCATCGACAGGCTCTGCTCATAGCGGGCTTGGGCCAGCAGCAGATCGCCCTGCTGGTTCGCCAGCGTTCCGCCGCCCTTCAGCACGTTCGCCCGCGCCGTCAGCAGCGCCGGGGTGCGCTCGCCCACCGCCGCCAGGTCGAGGGCCTGCTGGTAGCACTGCCCGGCCCGCCCATAGTCGCCCTGGAGGCGGTAGACCTCGCCGATGTCGGCGATGGCCTGGATTGCGCCGGGCTGGTCTTCCAGCTCAACATACCTGGCCTGGGCCCGCGCTAGCCAGATCAGAGCCTCATCGTAGTCGCCGCGCTTGCGCCGCAGCCAGCCGATCGCCCGCTGGCACTCCACCGCCATGCGCGCGTCGCCGGCCTCCTCGGCCATATCGAGCGCCCGCTGGTAGCTGTCCGCCGCGTCGGCCCACTCGCCCACCCGGTCGAGCACCTGGCCCAGGCGGAAGTGTACCGGGCCGCGATCCTCCTCGCTCAGCAGGGCGAGCAGCCGCTGGTAGTAGTCGATCGCGGTCGCGTTGGCGTAGGCGGCCTGGGCGGCGTCGCCCGCCAGACGCAGGTAGGCGCGCTTCTTGCCCTCGCTGGTGCTGCGGTCGTAGTGGAAGGCCAGCAGGTCGAGGAACTGCTCTGTGCTCCCCACGTAGGCCGCCTCGATAAACCCTCCCACCTGGCCGTGCAGCCAGGCCCGCGTCTCGAAGGGCAGGCTCTCGTATGCCACGCCGTGAGTCAGGATATGCTTAAACAGGTAGGCCGACTCGGACTCGGGCTGGTCCACCAGGGTCAGCTCCATGCGGCTCATCACCGCCAGGTCGGCGAAGACCTGGTCGGGCTGGCCGAGGGATGGGTGAATGCCCCAGAGCCACGCGGCGCGGAAGGATCGACCGATCACGCTGGCCACCTTCAGGGTGGTCTTCTGGCTCTCGCTGAGCTGGTCGATCCGGCTGAGGATCAGGCTGTAGAGGCTAGTGGGCAGATCGAGCTGCTCCAGCTCGCGGGCGCTGCGCGGGGCCAGCCCGCGGTTGTGCAGGTAGTTCAGCAGCTCCTCAATGAAGAACGGGTTGCCCTGGGCCCGGCCCACCAGCTGGGCGATCACATCCTCGGGCATGCCGCCGGCCATATCGAGGTGCACCTGCTTGAGCATCACCAGCTCGGCGGCCTCGGCGCGGCTCAGCTCGCTCAGCGTGATCACCGTGCAGTAGGGCAGCGCCGTGATCCGCGGCGGGCGCAGGTAGTCGATCTCGGGCGGTCGGTAGGCCACCATGATCAGCACCGGCATGTCGAAGATCGCCCGGCCCACGATCTCGACCAGGTCGTGGGAGAGCGGGTCAAGCCAGTGCGAGTCCTCGATCACGATCATGATCGGGCTGGCCTGGCTGCGCACCCGCAGGCATGTCACCAGGAGCGCCTCCAGCGAGATCTTGCGCAGCCGCGAGTCGAGGGAGCGGGTCAGGTCGTTGTCGGGGATGGACAGGTTCAGCGGCAGCCCCAGCAGCGGCAGGCGGGCCACCAGATCGGGGTCGATCGCCCGCAGGGACGTCTCCAGCTGGTCGATCTGGGCGTCGGCGGGGGCGCTGCGGTCGATGCCGAAGAAGGCCAGCCAGATGCTCTCCCATGCCAGGTAGCTGTCGCTGGTGCCGTAGCTCTGGGCCTCGCCGCTGTAGATGGTCATACTGCGATTGCTGCCCATCTGCATACACTCGACGACCAGCCGCGACTTGCCCAGGCCGGCGTCGGCGGTGATCGCCACGATCCGGCCCTGCCCGCCGATCGCCTCGGTCATCAGCGACTCGACCCGGCCCAGCTCGGCGATCCGCCCCACCATCGGCAGCCCGGACGCCGCCGACTGCACGTGAACCTGCTGGCGGCCGCGGGCGGCGAGCAGACGGTATGCGGTGAGCGGCTCATCGCGGCCCTTCACCATCAGCGGCGGCAGCGGCTCCCATGTGAAGGCGTGGGCCGCGCCGCGCTGGGCGCTCTCGCTCACGTAGATCTCGCCGATGCCCGCCGTCTGCATCAGCCGGGCGGCCATGTTCACCTCCTCGCCGAGCACGCCGTAGGTGAGCCGGTCGGCGCTGCCGTAGGCCCCGGTGCGCAGCGGCCCCTGGCTGATGCCGATCTTCACATCCCCGATGAAGCTGAGCTCGGCGGGCGGGGTGCGCAGCATCAGGGCGGCCTCGGCGATCCGCGCGGCGTCGTCCTCGTGGGCGAGCGGCGCGCCAAACGCGCCGTAGAAGTAGCTGCCCTTGTCGCCGATCGTCAGCTGGAGCAGGTAGCCCTCGTAGCGGCTGATGATGCCCTGCACCCAGCGGATGTAGGCGTCGAGCTTCTCCCCGGCCGCATCGTCGTGGTCGTAGTCGATCCCGGTGAAGCTGACGAAGAGCGCGAAGGCCGGCCGCAGCTCGGCGATGAACTGGCCCTGGCCGGCCTGAAGCCGGGCGTAGATCGGCGGCAGCAGCCAGCCGCGCAGCCGCTCGCCGGCGGCGACGACCTTCGGCGGCGCAATGAC
>JBAXES010000409.1:0-4517 GCA_037140315.1 Chloroflexales bacterium | reverse complement strand
CAGTCTACGCGACACAGCAGGAAAAGACAAGAAGATTTAGTTTACGCGGTATTCATGGTGTTGGACAAGGTTTCAGCGCACGTTACCGTTCAGGCAATTGCACTGCATCAGGATGCGGTATTTCTATCCCCTGTTCCCTGTCCCCTGTTCCCTTGTCTTGGGGCGAGATTGGCGGCCCTCACCCCCTGTCCCCCTCTCCCGCTGCGGCGGGAGAGGGGGGACTCGCGACAGCGTCGGCGGGCTGGATCCGCACTGGGATCGGCCCGTTGGTCTGGAGGGTCTGGATCGGGAAAGGCGGCTCGATGCCCTCGGCGCGGAAGCGGGCGCGCAGGCGCTTGACGAACTCGTGCTTGATCAGAAACTGGTCGATGAACGTCCTGCCGCGCATGATCACGGTGAGGTCCACGCTGGAATCGCCGAGGGCGCCAAAGCGGATCAGCGGGACGAACTCGGGGACGCCGCCCGCAACCTCCTCCATCACCTCGGCGGCCACCTCCGTCGCTACGCGCTCGACCTGCTCCAGGTCGCTGGCGTAGCTCACGCGCAGGCTGAAGGTCACCGCCTGCTCCGACTCGGGGCGGCTGTAGTTGACCACGATCGTGCTGGTCATCAGCGAGTTGGGGACGACGATCAGGTTGTTGCTGAGCTGGCGGATGTAGGTGTCGGACCAGCGGATATCGGTGACGTAGCCCTCCTCGCCGGAGCTGAGGCGGACATAATCGCCGGGGCGGATCTTGCTGGACGCGATCACCACCATGCCCGAGAACAGGTTGGCCAGGGGGTCGCGCAGGGCCAGGGTGAGGCCGACGCTGCTGCCGGCCACCACGGTGAGCAGGGCCCCGACGGGCACCCCGTAGAAGCTGAGCACGGTGGCGGTGATCACGATGCCGCCGATGAAGCGCAGCAGGTTGTTGATCAGCGAGACCGAGCCGATCTGGCGCAGGGCGAAGGAGCGCCGCACCCAGTTGGTGCCCAGGCGCACCACAACGATCACGCTGGCCAGGACCATCGCGAAGAGCAGCGCGGAGCGGATCTGGTCGCTCTGTTTGGGCAGCAGGTCGCCGACGGTGAGCCGCAGGCCGACGACGACACCCCAGAGGAGGGCCTGGCCGCTCAGGGCGGTGAGGACCACCGCGCCCAGGAGGTCGCTGCCGGCGCTGGCGCGGCGGCGCGCCCAGCGCAGCGGCCCGAGCTCGATGGCCGCCCCGAGGGCGATCAGGGCGAGCAGCAGGCCGAAGGCGCCGAGCATGTTGGCCTGCCTGGCGGCGTCAAACTCTTCAATCATAAGGGTGTGCGCGGCTGGCCGCCGGGGCAGGCCCGCTCAAGCCAGATGATCGCGGCGACGCTCGCCGTCGCCAGCGCCCCGGCAACGACATAGGCCTCGACGGGCCGGGCATGGGTGAGGTAGACGCCCACCAGCCCGCAGGCCCCGGCGATCAGGTAGCAGGTCAGCACCGCCTCGCGCTTGCTGAGCCCGAGGGCGGCCAGCCGGTGCGAGAGGTGGTCCTTGCCGGCGGTGGTGAAGGGGTTGACCCGCCGGCGGATGCGCGAGACCAAGACCAGCGAGGTGTCGAGGATGGGCAGGGCGAGCACGCAGAGCGGCACCATCCAGGTGACGACCGGCGTGTTGCCGAGGAAGCGCAGCTTCACCCCCAGGGCCGCCAGGATGAATCCGATGAACATGCTGCCGGTGTCGCCCATGAAGATCGTCGCCGGGTTGAGGTTGTAGCGCAGGAAGCCGACGCAGCCGCCCATGAGGGCGGCGGCCATCGCGCCGACCAGCACCTGGCGCGGCTCGTTCATGGCCGCCAGCAGCAGGAAGAAGGCCGAGGCGATGGTGGCCACCCCGCCCGAGAGTCCGTCCATATTGTCGAGCAGGTTGAGGGCGTTGGTGATCCCAACCACCCAGACCAGGGTGAGCGCCCAGTTCAGCCAGGGCTGCGCGAAGAGCTGCACCTGGGTGCCGCCGAGCAGTAGCGCCACGCCGGCCAGGGCCTGGCCGCCCATCTTCACCGGCGCGCTCAGGCCCCAGCGGTCGTCGGCCAGGCCAAAGAGCGAGATCAGCGTCGCCCCCACCAGGATGGCCACTAGCTCGCGGATGTAGCGCTGGTCGCCGGATACCAGCAGGGCCACCATAAAGCCGCCGTAGATCGCCGCCCCGCCCAGCAGCGGCACTGGGGCGACGTGGATGTCGCGGGTGCGCGGGATGGACACCACCCCGGCGCGCAGGGCCGCCCGGCGGGCCAGGGGCGTCGCCACGATCGAGAAGGTGAGGGCGACGAGAAGGATGAGCGCTATCTGGAGCATAATGTTGAATGCTGAATGTTGAATGTTGAATGTTGAATGCCACCCATTCAACATTCAGCATTCAGCATTCAACATTACATAGGCTTAGCGCGTGCAGATCATGCCGCCGTCGATGACCAGGGTTGTGCCGTGGATATAGCTGGCATCATCGCTGCAGAGGAACATGATCGCCGGGGAGATGTCCTCAGGCTGGCCGATCCGCCGCTTGGGGATGCGGTCAGTGAAGAACTTCTCCGCCGCCTCGTTGGCGAACATGCGCTGGGTCAGGTTCGTGACCACCATGCCCGGCGCGACGGCGTTGACATTGATGTTGTAGCCGGTGACATCGACGGCGATGCCCTGGGTCAGCAGCTTGGCGGCGCCCTTGCTGGCGTTGTAGATGCTCTGGCCCTGGGCGGCGATCTCGCCCATCACCGAGGTCACATTGACGATCTTGCCGTAGTTGCGCTCCATCATCGTCGGCAGCACCGCGCGGCAGAAGAAGAAGGTGCCGCGCAGGTTAACGTCCATGACCCGGTCGTACTCCTCGTTCGGCATCTTGGCGAAGGGGACGAACTGGCCGGTGCCGGCGTTGTTGACCATAATGTCGATCGTGCCAAACTGCGCGAGCGTCGCCTGGACGCACGCCTCGACGCTGGCCTGGCCGCGCACATCCACCTGCATAGACAGGCACTCGGCGCCCAGATCCGCAATCGCCTGGCGGGTCTCCTCCAGGCCGGCCACGTTCCGGTCGGCGCAGATCATCAGGCGGGCGCCCTCGCGGGCCAGGCCGATCGCGGTAGCTTTGCCGATCCCTGAGGATGCTCCGGTGATGATAGCGACCTTGGTGTCAAAGCGGGCGGTCATAGGGAATCCTCACTTGTTGGGGTGCAGCAGCGCCGCGCCGCTGCACCCTTATGGCGCTAGCTGATCCTGCCGCTAGTGTTGTGCGCGTTGCACAGCCAGCATGAGCTGCTGCACCTGGCTGAGCTGGTTGGTCTGCCCGGTCGCCTGGAGCGCGGCGATCAGCCGGTTGGTCTCGGCGACCGCCTCGGCGTACTGCTTGGTGTCGCTCAGCACGATGGTGTAGTTGCGGCTGTACTCGACATTGTTGGGCTGGAGGGCTACGGCGTGCTGGTAGGGCCCCAGCGAGCTGCCCACATTGCCGGCGCGCACCCACAGCATCCCCACCACAGCGTTCAGCAGGGCGACCTGGCCCCGCACCGTCCCGGCGCCAGCCGCCTGCTCGGGGTTGCGCTCCATGGTCGTCAGGCGGTTCTCGGCCTTCTGGGCCGCCGCGATAAAGGCGTCGCGCAGGCGTCCGATCTGGTCGGGGTGAGCGGCCATCGCGTCGGCGACGTTCTGGACGCCGTTGGCCGCCACCGTCGGCGCAAGCTCGATGGCTTTGACGTAGAAGTCCGTGGCCTTGGCCGGGTCGCCGCCCCGGCGCTGCTCAAGGTCGCCCAGGCGCAGGTAGGTGTCGGCGTAGCGCGAGTCGAGCTCCGCCGAGTGGCGCAGCAGCTCGGCGGCCTGATCGTACTGGGTCTGGGCCAGGGCCGTATCGTGGGCGGCCTTGGCGTAGTCGCCGAGCTCGCCCACCACGCCGGCCCGCTCATTGATCAGGGTGACATCGTTGGGGGCGATCGGCGCCACCCGCTCATACCAGCTGATCGCCAGCCGCAGCCGCCCGGGGTCGCGGGTGATGCCGTACCAGTAGTTATTGAGTCGGCCGAGGTTGGCGAAGTGGTCCTTGTTCATAGGGTTGAGCTCGTGGGCCTTGAGCAGCACCACCTCGGCGTAGCTCATCATGCTCAGGGGCGAGCTGCTCTGGATGAAGCTGGCCACGGCGGCCGGATCGCTCAGGGCGACCAGGTCGAGCACATTGGCGTTCGGATTCGGCTGGCCGAGGGGCACATTCTGGGCGCGCAGGGCGTCGCCGGTGGTCATCAGGGCGCGGCCGAGGCTGAGGTAGTAGAAGTCCTCGCCGGGGCTGCTGCGCACCGTGCCGATATAGTCATCGAGCACCGTCACCAGCTGGTTGAGGTCGAGCCCGGCGCGGTCGCTGATGCCCTGGGCCTCCTGGAAGCGCATATCGGCGTAGACCGGGGCGAGGTTGACGGCCCAGGGGAACCAGAGGGGCACGGTGAGCAGGGCGGCGTAGGCGAGCAGGGCGGCGGCGCGGCCCTCGCCGCGGGCACGTCGCCGCGCCGACTGAGCACTCCGCGGCTTCG
>JBAXES010000408.1:0-4522 GCA_037140315.1 Chloroflexales bacterium | reverse complement strand
GCGTGAACTTGACCGCGTTGCTCAGCAGGTTCACCAGCATCTGCTTCAGCCGCCGCTCGTCCGCCCGCAGCTCGGCATGGTCGTCGTCCAGCTGGCAGGAGAGCCCGATGGCCTTCTTGGCGGCCATCTCCCGGACAAAGAGCAGGCTGGCCTGGCACACCGCATCGACCGGCACCAGCTCGACCTCCAGGTCGAGCTTCTCGGCCGCCGCCTTCGCGAGGTCGAGGATGTCGTTGATCAGGGTCAGCAGGTGGCGTCCGCTCGACTCGATGGTGGCAAGTGACTGGATCTGCTCCACGTTGAGCGGGCCGCGCACCTGCTCCCGCAGGGCCTCGCTGAGCATCAGGATGGCGCTGATCGGCGTGCGCAGCTCGTGGCTCATCGTGGCAAAGAACTCGTCCTTGGCCCGCGCGGCCCGCGCCAGCTCGGCGTTCACGCGGCTCAGCTCGGCGGTGCGCGCGGCGACGCGCCGCTCGAGATCGCTATTCAGCGCGCGGATCTCGTGCTCGCGCTGCCGGCGCTCGGTGATGTCGCGCACGAAGCAGATCAGTTGCTCGTCATCGCCGCTGTCGATATGGTGGACGCTGGCCTCGATGGCGAAGGCGCTGCCGTCCTTGCGCCGGTGCTGCGTCTCGAATCTGCCCACCCCGGCGGCGAGCACCTTGCCGATGCGGGCGCCATCACGGGCTTGATTCGGCGGGTTGACCACATTGATGTCGGTGATCGCCATCCCCAGAAGATCGGCCCGGCCGTAGCCGGACATGGCGCAGTAGGCGTCGTTCACCTCGATGATCCGCATCTGTCGGTCAAGGATCAAGAAGCCGTCCAGCGCCGTCTGCAGGATCGTGCGCAGGCGAGACTCACTGTCGCGCAGGGCCGCCTCGGCCTGGAGCCGGACGATGACGTGGCCCGCCTGGGCGGCGATCACCTCCAGGGCCTCGCGGGATGCCGGCGACACATGCGCCGCGGCGGCGCGATGCGAGCCGAGGTTGAGGCAGCCGATCACCCGGCCCTGGTAGCTGAGCGGCAGCACGGCGACGGCGCGAATGCCCGCGTGCGCCTCGGCCTGGTCGCGATGCACGATGTGGTCGTACTCGAGATAGCGCGGCTGCCCGGCCATAACCATGCGGGTACGGTCGGAGTCCGCCGCGATGTCGCGGGTCGCCGCGACACATGCGGGCGAGAGCCCGCGGGCGTAGGCGAGCTTGAGGTTGCCGGAGGCGGGGTCAATCAGATAGATGCCGCCGCAGTCCATCTGGGCGTGGAGCGCGGCATCAAGGCAGATCGGCAGCGCCTCCCCCAGCGACGTGGCGGCGGCAAGGCGATAGGCTAGGTCGCGTTGCGACACCCCATGCGCATGGGCCGGCGGGTGCGCGGTGATGTCCACGCCCATGATGCTGCAGCGCGGGGGCATGCCCAGGGCCAGGATCGGGGCGATGGTCAGGTGGATCCGGCGCAGGCCGAGAGGCGACTGCCAGGCGATCGCTGCCTGGGCCGGCGCGCCGGTATCCCATGCCTGCCAGGCATGGGCGAGGAGATTTTCCACGTTGTCGGGGCCGATTGCCAGATCGCGCAGCGGTCGCCCCTGGAGGTCTGCCGGGGTCGCGCCAAAGAGGTGGGCGAAGGTGGGGTTCAGCGTGACCAGCGTCAGGTCGTCGGTGTGGATCGCGGCGACGCCGATCAGGATCGGCGTATGGGCGTAGAGTTCATGGAGCGTGCGTTCGTGGGTCGCAGATGTCGGAGGGGCCTGCGCGCTTGGGCCGTCTGCCGCTGGCAGTGCGAATGGGTCGTCGCTCGTATGGGAATGCGAGTCCATACACGTACCTCTCTGGAGCTGTGGGGAGTGAAGCGAGAATGTACCAAAGAGTCCCGACGTACGGTTCCGCTCGCGTCTGCACCAATACGAATGCGTATCGCTGTGTCGTTGTGGAATATAGTATACCTTAAATTTCAACCAATTAGCAATATGTAATAAATGATATCGATGCAATACAGGAAGATGTTAAACCATGCCTAAGTAGCGCGCAGCGGCCAGGGGCTGCTCGTACCCAGGATTGACCCGGAGGCGGTGCGGGCAACGGTCGCCCCGAGATCTGGTCGGCGTTTGCACGCGTGCGCACACAGAGCGCGATGGTCGTGCCCCTGCGCGCGCACGGCCAGACCATTGGCGTGCTCTCGTTCGCGCGCTACGCGCCCGAGCAGCCGGCCTTCACCCAGGACGACCTGTCGCTGGCCCAGGATCTGGCCGACCGCGCCGCGCTGGCCATCCACAACGCGCGGCTCTATCGGGAAGGCCAGCTACTTCCCGGTGCGCAACGCTGCCGGCATGCTCCTGGGCGCGGGTGCGGTCATTACAGACATCATCGAGCAGCGCCACGCTGAGCAGGCGCTGCGGATCATGCACCAGCAGATGGAGGCGATCATGGAGTCGCTGGACGAGGGGGTGATCGCGCTGCGCCCGGACGGGTCACTGGCGGTCTTGAATGCGGCCGCGCGCCAGCTCATGCTCGCGGACCCTGACCCGACCGTCGCGCCCGCCACGGCCCAGGATCTCATCGCCCGGAGCGTGATAGAGCTGCGCGACGCGGATGGGCAGCCGATCTCGCCCGCAGAATGGCCGCTCATGCGCGTGCTGCGCGGCGAGCACTTTCACAATTGGGATCTGCGGCTACGCACCCCGACATCGTCCGAGGAGCACTGGGTGACGTTCAGCGGCATGACTATCGCCGCAGAGAATGGTCGTCCGGCCCTGAGCATCGTGACCCGCCGCGACATCACCGAGCGCAAGCGGAACGAGGCGGCCGTGCATGCCCACGCCGAGGTGCTCAGCCGGAGCAACACCGATCTCTCGTGTGCGCTACAGCTCAAGGACGAGTTCCTGGCCATGATGAGCCACGAGCTGCGCACGCCGCTCAACGCCGTCCTGGGCACCACCGAAGCCCTGGAAGCGGAGACCTACGGGTCGATCACGGTGCGGCAGCGGCAGGCGCTGACCACGGTGCGTGAGAGCGGGCGACACCTGCTGGGCATCCTGTCCGACATCCTCGACCTCGCCTACGCGGCTGAGGCAGCCGTCGGCGGGCGCGTGGACGTCCCGGGCCCGGGCAGCGAGGTTCTGTGCCCAGCAGGCACATACTGCACTGGCTCTGCGGCGGCGCGGCATAGCCGCGCCGCCGCAGAGCCAGTTTTTTTATGCGAGAGCTTCGCTCTCCCATACCCTCACCGAAGCAGCCTCTAGCCGCCGATCACCCGGAGCGCCTCCTCGGCCACATGCTCGGCGGTAACCCCGAACTTCTTAAACAGCTCGGGAGCTGGGCCAGACGCGCCGAAGTGGTTGATGCCGACCATCGCGCCGTGCGAGCCGATGTAGCGCTCCCAGCCGATCGACACGCCGGCCTCCACCGCCACCCGCGCCGTCAGCGCGGGCGGCAGCACGCTGTCGCGGTAGCTCTGGTCCTGGGCCTCAAACAGCTCCCAGGAGGGCAGGCTCACCACCTGGGCGGCCACGCCGCGCGCGGCGAGGATGTCGGCCGCCGCCAGGGCCAGCTCCAGCTCGGAGCCGGTGCCGATCAGGGCCACCTGCGGGTTCGCGACGGCCCGCAGCACGTAGCCGCCGCGCAGGGCGCCCTCGGCCGACGCCAGCGCGGAGCGGTCAAGGGTCGGCACATTCTGCCGCGTGAAGATCAGCGCCGTCGGCCCATCGCGCCGCTCCAGGGCCACGCGCCAGCCGATCGCCGACTCGTTCGCATCCCCAGCGCGGAACACGACCAGGTTGGGGATGATTCGCAGCGACGCCAGGTGCTCTATCGGCTGGTGGGTCGGCCCGTCCTCGCCCACGCCGATGCTGTCGTGGGTGAACACGTACACCACCTGGAGCTTCATCAGCGCGGCCAGGCGGATCGCCGGGCGCAGGTAGTCGCAGAACACGAAGAAGGTGCCGCCGTAGGGGATCACCCCGCCGTGCAGGGCCATGCCGTTGAGCGCCGCGCCCATGGCGTGCTCGCGCACGCCGTAGTGGACGTTGCGCCCGGCGAAGTCGTCCGGCGTGATCGAGGCGTAGCCCTTCAGGTAGGTCTGATCCGAGGTGTGCAGGTCGGCCGATCCGCCCAGCAGCTCGGGGATGGCTGCGGCGATCGCGTTCAGCACATCGCCGGAGGCCACGATGTAGATCGCCTGGCCTTCTTCACCTTCGTCAAAAATCACCTCGCCGGCGAGGTAGTCGCGTTCATGCAGCAGGCCATCGACGATCTGCAACTCGGCCGGCGTCAGGTTGACGAACAGACTGAGGTTGCGCAAGCGTTCCAGGCGCGGGGTAGTTCTTCTGGGGCGAAACAGATTGACCACGACTCTCGGCTCCGATTCAATGAAGGGATTCTAACCGGCGTCCGACTAGGCGAGCGGAAAGCCGGAAAGTGTCTTGTCGCTCACGCAGCGTTATTCCTTGCGCACCAGCAGCGCCACGGCCTGGGCTGCAATTCCTTCGCCGCGCCCCGCGAAACCGAGGCGCTCGGTGGTCTTGCCC
>JBAXES010000407.1:0-4523 GCA_037140315.1 Chloroflexales bacterium | reverse complement strand
GTTCGACATGATCCAGTCGGTGGACAGCCTGCGCCTCGCCGAGGCCCTCGACCGTCACGCCGCCGAGATCGGCCGGCGCCTGCCCATCCTGCTCCAGGTGAACGTGAGCGGCGAGCCGCGCAAAGAGGGCTTCGCCCTGGCCGGCGGGGTCGCCAACCGCGCCGCCTACGCCCTGCTCAGCGCGGAGCTCGAGCGCGCCGTGGCCCTGCCGCAGCTCGAGGTGCGCGGCCTCATGACCATCGCCCCGATCGGCGGCGACCCCGAGGCCGCCCGGCCGACCTTCCGCATGCTGCGCGAGCTGCGCGACGACCTGGCCCGCCGGCTGCCGCAGGCGCGCTGGGACGAGCTCTCGATGGGCATGACCGATGACTTCGCGGCGGCGATCGCCGAGGGGGCGACGATCGTACGCGTGGGCCGGGCGATCTTCGGCGAGCGCCCAGGGTAGGGGCGCAGCAGTAGAGACGCAGCGCGCTGCGCCCCTACCCGTTATCCCTGGGGTCTAGCGCGTCGCGCAGGCCGTCGCCGAGGAAGGTGAAGGCCAGCACCAGCGTCGATATCATCAGCACCGGGAAGAGCAGCATCCAGGGGCCGGAGCTCAGGTTCGAGAAGCCCTCCTGCATCATCTGGCCCAGACTAGTGGGCAGCTGGTTTGCCGTATCCACCGAGGGCCGCATGCCCACGCCCAGGAAGGTCAGGATGGCCTCGGAGAGGATGAGGCCGGGGATGCTGAACGACACCGAGACGATGATCGGGGCCAGGGTGTTGGGCAGGACGTGCCGGGCCAGGATCTGCCCGGTGGGGATGCCCAGCGCCCGCGCCGCCTCGATGAACTCCTTCTCCTTCAGCGACAGCACCTGCCCGCGCACCAGCCGGGCCATGCCCGTCCAGCTGATCGCCGCCAGGGCGGTGAAGATCAGCAGCAGGCCGCTGAAGGCCTTGCCGAAGAGCGTGTCGCGGAAGGCCACCGTCAGGGTGATGATGAAGAGCAGGTCGGGGAAGGAGGCCACGATCTCGGTGAGGCGCATCAGCAGGTTGTCGATCCAGCCGCCGTTGAAGCCCGATACCAGGCCGATCATGACGCCGAGGCCCAGGATGATCAGCTGCGGCACCACGCCGACGATCAGCGAGACCCGCGTGCCGTAGATCAGCCGCGAGAGGATGTCGCGCCCGTTGATATCGGTGCCGAAGATGTTCGCGGGGTTGGGCGGGCGCTTGGGGTTGTCGGTGACCCAGGCCGGCGGGCGCAGGCTGTTGTTCGAGACCTGCTCAACCGGGTTCTTGGGCGCGATCAGCGGGGCGAAGATCGCCAGCAGGATGTAGAGCGCCACCACGACGACACCGGCGACGGCGGCGCGGTTGCGCAGCAGCCGGCGCATGGCGTCGCCCCACAGGCTGCGCGGCTTCTGGGCGTGTAGGTCGAGCGCGGCGGCGCCCGCCGTCTGTGCGGATGTGGCCATTCCTCGCCCCCTACTTGTAGCTAATCCGCGGGTCGATCACCCCGTAGGCGATATCCACCGCCAGGTTGGCGACGCCCAGGAAGAAGACGAAGATCAGCGCGCCGGCCGTGATCATCGAGTAGTCGCGCTTGCCGATCGCCTCGACCAGCAGGCTGCCCATACCCGGCACCTGGAAGATGATCTCGGTGTAGAGCGTGCCGGTGAGCAGGGCAGCCGCGGCCGGGCCGAGGATGGTCACCACCGGCAGCAGGGCGTTCTTGAGCATATGCCGCCAGATCACCACCTGGTCGGACAGGCCCTTGGACTGCGCGGTGCGCACGTAGTCCTGGCGCTTCACCTCAAGCACGCTGGAGCGGGTCAGCCGGGTGATGAAGCCGAGCTGCACCGCGCCGAGGGCGATGGTTGGCAGCACCCATGGCCTAATAGGGTCGCTCCAGTCGGGGATCACCGTAAACCAGTTTAGGCCCACGGCGAAGATGATCACCAGCATAAATGCGACGATCAGCGTCGAGAGCGAGACGAAGAAGGTGGAGACAAAGAGGATGGCGTAGTCGATCAGGCTATTTTGCTTGAGGGCGGCCAGCACACCCATCGGGATGCCCAGGATCACCGCGAAGAGCAGGGCCTGCATGCCCAGCCGCGCCGAGTAGTAGAAGCGCGAGGGCTTGCCCGAGCGCTCGCCGAATAGCTCCTGCTGCACCGTGCGTGACCCGCGCGAGGTGTAGGTCGGGCCGAAGTTCCCGCCCATGGCCCCCCACTGCAGCTCCGTCTCGCCCGTCTTCGGGTTGCCCACGAAGTCGAGGAGCATATAGCGGGTGAACTGGTGCCAGAAGGGCAGGTCCATGCCGAACTTCTGGCGCAGGATCTTCTCGACCGCCGGCGAGAGCTGGCGGCGGTTCGGGTCGGTGTCGAAGGGGCCGCCCGGGGTGATCTTTGCGATCCCGAAGGTCATCAGGCCGACGATCAGCAGCACCGGGATCTGCCACAGGATGCGACGAATAATATACGCGGTCATTTGCGTCTCGCTTTATCTCACCGACGAAGCTATCTGGGATGATATTTTTTGTTGGGTGTGGGCGACAAAGTCGCCCACACCCAACAAGAGCTAGGTTGGGGCATAGCCCCAGCCAGATCACCATGCATCGAGTTCCCCCGCTCCCGCCGCAGCGGGAGCGGGGGACAGGGGGTGAGGGCCTTATGGCTGTACGTCCACGCCGGGCATGCTGAAGAAGCCCAGCCAGTAGTCGATCGGTGTGATCGTATCGGACGAGACGCCCTTGACGTAGGGCTTGACCAGCACCGGGCCGCCATCGTTCTGGAGGAAGGCTACCGGCGCGTCCTCGACCAGGATCTTCTGGGCCTGGGCGTAGAGGTCGGCGCGCTTGGCGGCGTCCTGCTCCACGTCGGCCTGCTTGATCAGCTTGTCGAAGTCCTTGTTCGAGTAGTTGATGCGCGAGGCCAGCAGGCCGTTGGTCTGGAACAGCGAGACCCAGTTCTGCGGGTCGGGGTAGTCGGCGCACCAGCCCAGGTAGTACATCTGCGGCGGGTTCGCCTTGGTCAGCGCCGAGTACGCGGTCGGGTCGACCGGGTCGAGCGTGGCGTTGATACCGAGGTTGGTCTTGATCTGGTTGGCCACCCACTCGAAGCGGGCGTTGTTACGCGCGCTGGCCGAGTAGGTCAGCTTGATCTCGGGCAGGCCCTTGCCATCGGGGAAGCCGGCGGCGGCCAGGGCCGCCTTGGCCTTCGTCGCGTCAAACGGCCAGGGCTTCAGGTCGGCCTGGTAGCCGGGGAAGCCGGGCGGGATGAAGCTCTGGGTTGGGTTGCCGATCCCATTGTAGATGTCGCGGATCCAGGCATCGCGGTCGAAGGCCTGGGCGAAGGCCTGGCGCACCTTGACATTATCGAAGGGTGCCTTCATCGGGTTGAGGTAGAAGCCGAAGGTGCAGGAGCCGACGGTGTTGACGACCTCTTTGCTCAGCACCGGGTCGCTCTGCACCGTAGACAGATCCTCAGGCGCGACAGCGAGCATATCCAGCTCACCATTCTTGTAGGCCTGGAAGGCCACCTGGGTGTCGGTGAGTATGTTGTACTCGACCCGCTTGAGCTTGACCGGGCCGAGCGGGCCGGTATAGTTGGGGTTGGCCTCCCAGACCGCCTTGTTGCCGTGGTCCCACTCCTTGAGCATGAAGGGGCCATTGCCGATATAGTTCTCGGGGGTGTACCACCAGTCGGCGCCCTTGGCGACATCCTGCTCGCGCACGGGAGCGCCGATCCAGAGGGCGGCCATGCTCAGGAAGTAGGGGGCCGGGGCGGTCAGCTCGATCACCAGGGTGCTGTCGTCGGTCGCCTTGACGCCATAGCCGGCCTCAAGCTTCTTCAGGTCCAGCGCCAGGGTGTCGGTCATGGTCTTGCCCTGGCAGGCGGCGGCCGACCACTCGCTGTAGCCCTTGATGATCCCGCAGGCGAGGGACTGGTACTGGCCGGCGGTCTCCGGGTTCGCCAGGCGGTGCCAGGCGTACTCGAAGTTCTTGGCGGTCAGCGGGCTGCCGTCGGAGTACTTGCTGCCGGCGCGGATCTTGAAGGTGTACTTCAGGCCGTCGGCCGAGGCCGTGACGCTCTCGGCGGCGCCGGGGATGGGCTTCATGCTCTTATCAAAGGTCATCAGGCCCTGGTAGGCCATCATGATGAACTGGATCTCGCTCACAAAGCTGGCCTGCTGCGGGTCGACATTGTCCGGCTCTGCTGAGGTTCGGATGCGCAGCACGCCGGCCTCGGCGGCCCCGCCGATCGCGGCCTGCTGCTCCTGTATCCGCTCGCGCCCTACGCAGGCAAGGAAAAGCTTCCTGAAAAGCTGATCGTGCCTGGCTGGGACAAGCCCATCATGGCCTTCGCCATCGCATTCCCGTCGAGCGACAGCGCGATCCGGGTCGAATACGAAGTGAACCTCCTCTATTGGATGCAGGAATATGGCCCGTCCGAGTAACGAATTCCTGATGGCATGGTCGTCGCTCACCAGCGCCGACGCCGAGCCTGGCTGGCAAGCCATCGCCCTGCCCTCCACCGGGC
>JBAXES010000406.1:0-4527 GCA_037140315.1 Chloroflexales bacterium | reverse complement strand
CATGATCACCAGTGAGGGCATGTCGATCATCGATCTGGCCGAACTGCTGGCACCCAGCCTGCCGAGCGGACTCTATGACAGCGACGCGCTGGAGGGCTACCTGCGGGCCGCCCTAGAGCAGCCCGGCCGCTCAAACCGCTTCGGCGAGCTGAGCCACGAGCTGGCGATCGTCGCCACCAACCTCGACACCGGCGATCGGGCGATCTTCGGGCACCCGCCCCTGGCCGAGGTGCCAATCTCGCAGGCGGTGTGCGCGTCGGCGGCGCTCCCGATCTTCTACCGGCCGGTGCGCATCGGTGGGCGCGACTATATCGATGGCGGGATCCGCGGCACCGCCAGCCTCGACGTGGCGATCGAGGGCGGCGCCGAGCTGATCGTCTGCATCAACCCGATGGTGCCCTTCGATAATAGCCGCCACCAGTCGGGCCACGCGATCAGCGACGAGGGGCTGCCGCAGGTCGGCAACCAGGTCTTCCGCACCTTCATCCACGCTGGCCTGCACTACCACATCAAGCAGATCCGCCGCCGCCACCCGCACGTCGATATCATCCTGATCGAGCCCAGCCGCGATGACCACCTGATGTGCCGCGATAGCACCATGCGCTACCAGACGCGCCTGACTATCGCCCGCCACGCCTTTGAGACCGTCGGCGCGCACTTCCGTCATCACTTTCCCCGCTACCGTGAGCTGCTCAGCCGCCACGGCATCACGATCAGCGACCGGCGCCTCCGCCAGGATCTGGTCGATATGCAGGCGGCGTGCGATGACCCTGAGGCGGTCCGCTCGGTGATGATGGGCGACGGAGCCCTCAGCCGCACCCCCGCCGGCCTGGCCCACACCCTCGCGGAGCTGGACCGGCTGCTCTTCCGGATTGAGGATGGCAGGCGCGAGGCGTAGCTGATCGATCCAAGGGCTCCCGCCCCACAGACCCTATGCGGCGTACCCCGGTCGGGATAGTTACCGTCTTTGTGCCCGGCAGGCACATGCTGGACTGGCTCTGCGGCGGCGCGGCTACGCTGCAGAGCCAGTTTTTCTGTGGGAGGTCGAATCTCTCCCACACCCTGACAGTGCCGGGAGATCACGTTGACATAGCCCGCGCGGGCTGCTACCCTACCTGTAGCGACGCTACCGATATGCGCCCCACTCCATGGCTCGGGACACCTCTATGACTATCTACCAGCGCACCGCCGCCATGGTTCTGGCGCTGATCATCGCTGCCGGAGCGTGCGCCGCCCTGCCGGCGAGCCCGCCAACCGCCAGCGCCCAGACAAGCGTATCCCTCACCAGCAGCCCGGCATCTATCAGCGCGGATGCGGCCCTCGGCACAACCCAGCAGGTCGCGATCACTCTGCAGAATACGGGCGGCTCAGACGTGGCACCCCGGCTCTACAAGGCCCTTGCGGCCAGCGCGCCTGCTGCGGCCCTGGCGGCCATGCCCGTCGGCCTGGCCGCCGTAGCGCTGCCCGCGCAGGCCCAGCGGGTTGACCCCCAGCTCAGCGCCGCCGCCGCGCCCACCGACTTTCTGGTCTTCCTCGCCGACCAGGCCGACCTCAGCGCAGCCTACGCGATCAGCGACTGGGATCGGCGCGGCCAGTACGTGTACCAGACTCTGCGCGACCACGCCGCGCGCAGCCAGGCCGATCTGCGGGCCTTCCTCGACCGCCGCGGCCTGCGCTATACGCCGCTCTGGATCGTGAACGCCCTGGCGGTACACGGCGACGCCGCCGATGTGTCCGCGCTGGCCGAGAGGGCGGATGTGGCCATGCTTCGGGCCGACCATCTGACGGCATTTGACGATCAGGTGGTCGCGAGCGCGACCCTCGACCAGATCAGCGGCTGCCTCGCAAATACATCGAACGTGTGCTGGAACATCGCGCGCGTGGGCGCCAGCCGGGTGTGGGAGGACTTTGGGGTGCGCGGCGGCGGCATCACCGTGGCCAGCATCGATAGCGGGGTGAGCTATGAGCACCCGGCCCTCGTGGGCCAGTACCGCGGCAACCTGGGCGGCGGCAGCTTCAACCATAACTACAACTGGTACGACCCCTACGGCAACGCAGCCGCCCCGACCGACGCGGGCCACCACGGCACCCACACGATGGGCTCGATGGTGGCGAGCGGCGGGGGCAGCGCGAGCACGCCGGCCGTGGGCGTCGCCCCCAGCGCGCGCTGGATCGCCGCGCGGGCCTGCGGCAGCAGCTCGTGTAGTGAGATGACGCTGATCGAGGCGGCCCAGTGGATGCTCGCCCCAACTGACCTGAGCGGCAAAAACCCGCGCCCCGACCTGCGCCCGCAGGTCATTAACAACTCATGGTCGTCGGGCACGGCCAACAACAACTGGTACGCTGGCTACGTGGCGGCCTGGCGCGCGGCGGGGATCTTTGCGGCATTCGCCGCCGGCAACAGCGGCAACTCGGGCGGCTGTGGCAGCATCCAGTCGCCCGGCGACTACGCCCAGGTGGTGGGCGTGGGCGCGCTCGACAGCAGCAACACGATCGCGACCTACAGCAATATCGGGCCTAGCTCCGACGGTCGCCTGAAGCCCGACATCACCGCCCCCGGCACCGGGATCGTCTCTACCTCCTCAGGCTTCACGCAGGATCCGCTCAACCCGCAGTACTACCAGACGATGAGCGGCACCTCGATGGCGACGCCCCACGTGGTGGGCAGCGTGGCCCTGCTCTGGTCGGCGAACCCCAGCCTGATCGGCGACTATGACCGCACCTACGCGATCCTCACCACGAGCGCCAGCCCGATCGGCGGCGATGCACGCTTCAACGACCCCGTAAAGTATCGCCTCTGCCACGCCACCGGCACACCAAATAACATCTACGGCTACGGACGGATCGACATCTACGCCGCCGTCGCCATGGCCACGGTTGATGTCCCATGGCTCAGCCTGCCCGCCGACGGCCTGAGCATGATCAAGGGCGCGACGAACGCCAGCCTCAGCGTCACCCTGGACGCCAGGAAGGTCCCGGGCCCAGGCACCTACCAGGCCCGCATCCTCGTCCACGGCACCGACCTGAGCCAGACGCCGCTGGTCATCCCGGTGACGCTGACGGTGCCGGTCGACCCCAGCTACGCCACCGTGAGCGGCAAGGTGACCCGGGCCAGCGACGGCACGCCCCTAGCGGCGACGGTGAGCGTGGCCGAAGGGGCGACGGTGCGCACCGACGATGGCGGGGTGTACCAGGTGGTGCTGCCGCCCTCGACGACGAGCTACACCCTTACGGCCCGGGCCCTCTCCTACGCGCCAAAGGCGGCCAGCGCCACCCTGGGCCCTGGCGCGAGCGCAACCCGCGACTTCGCCCTCGACACTAACGCGCCGCGCCTGACGGCCAACACCACCCTGCTGACGAGCACGGTGGCCCTCGGGAGTCCGAGCGACCTGACGATCACCCTGCGCAATGACGGCACGCAGGCGCTCACCTACAGCGCGAGCCTGCCGATGGCGCAGTATGGCGTCTGGCGCAGCGACCAGCCCGACGGCCCGGTCGCCACATGGGTTGATCCACCAGCCGATGCGACGACCGTCGGGCTAACAGACGACGGCGTCAGCGACCCGATCACTATCGGGTTCGATTTTCGCTTCTTCGGGCAGAGCTACACCACGGTCGTGCTCGGAGCAAACGGGGTCCTCAGCTTTAGCCCGATCGCCGGGGCCGTCACCAACTACATCAGCGGCTGCCTGCCTGCCCCCGAGACGCCGAACGCCGCGCTGATCCCGCTGCGCATCGATCTCGACCCATCGCAGGCAGGGGCGCGGGTGAGCTACGCCCACACCGCCGCCGGGTTCCTGGTGAGCTGGGAGAACGTGCCGCTCTTTGACGCACCTCAGCAGCGCCTAAGCTTCCAGGCGCTGCTGAGGCCCGATGGCCGAGCGACCATGAACTACAAGCAGATCGGCGCGCTGCCGCCCGGCGCGCTGGCGAGCGCGGGCGCGCAGCAGAGCCTAACGAGCGTCCAGTCGCTCGGCTGCGGCAGCAGCCTGAGCATCGGCAGCGGGCAGACCATCGAGCTGCGCCCGCAGCCCGATGCCGCGGGCTGGGCCTCTCTGCCAAGCCCGACGGGCAGCATCCCGCCCGGCCAAGAGGTGACCCTGCCGGTGAGGCTAACCTGGATCCTCTACACCAACCCATGGCCCGCCAGCGCCGAGATCGTGGTCGCGAGCAACGATCCGGCGCGCCCCGAGTTCACGACGAACGTCCGCATGAGCACTCTGGCCGCCCCACATAGCTACCTCTACCCGATGATCCTGATGAACCAGGTTATGCCGTGAGATCTGGGAGAGCTTCGCTCTTCCAGAAAGAGACTGGTTCTGCCGGACACAATCGACCCACAGATCCGATCGGCCTAGATCGCGCCCACGTCGCGCAGCCGCGCGATCTGCCCCTCGTCGTAGCCGAGCAGCTCGCGCAGCACGGCGTCGGTGTGCTGGCCGTGGCGCGGGGGCGCGCTGCGGATGGCGGCGGGCGTGGCGCTGAGCTTGGGGGCTGGGCCGACCAGGCGCAGCGGCGGGCCGTCGG
>JBAXES010000405.1:0-4528 GCA_037140315.1 Chloroflexales bacterium | reverse complement strand
GCTGCTGCTGGCTCTGCTCCAGGGTGTTGATCTGGGCGTTGGCCTGAGAGATCTGGCCGTTCGCCTGGTTCAGCCTGCTGTTCGCCTCGGCGAGGGCCTGCTGGTAGGCCGCCTCGCGATCCTTAATCAGCGCCTCCACCGTGGGGTCGAGGGCGACAACTGTGGTGGGCGGCGGCGCCTCGGTCGGGACCACCACCGTCGCGGTGGCCACGAGGTCTGCGGAGGCCGTCAGCCGGCTGGCTATCCCGCCTACCAGGACGAGCAGAAAGGCAGTGAGTGCGGCGGCGATGAGAAGAGCGCTGCGCTGGTTCATTGAAAAACTCCTTTATGGTGATGCTGTATTGGTCTGGGTTGTCGTTGTTTTGGTGTCACACCTGCGCTGATAGAATAAGAATAATGTCCGTTCCTTAGAAACCTGTTAACCGGAGCTATGTATTCTCCAAGATTTGTACAAGAATAGCATCAAGGGGTGTGGGGGCAATACGGCCCCCACACCCCTCTCCAATACCGTAGCGGTTGCGCGTACACCGCCCCTACTACTATGCCGCTATGCCCGCTGCCTTCCAGCTGCGCAGCTCATCCATCAGCGCGGCCACAATATCGGTGTCCGCATCGTCGCGCAGGCTCTCGAGCAGCACGGTGACGAGCCGGTGCATCAAGGTGGAACGATCGACCTTGGCGGTGTAGAGAAAACGGCGCCCGTCGGCGGCCCGCTTGAGAATCTGCTTGCGCACGAGCCGGTCGAGCACGGTCTTGGTCGCGCCGTAGGAGATCCGCTTGCCCTGGTCGCGCAGCGCCTCGTAGATAATACGCGCCGAAGACTCGCCCTCAACCCAGACCAGCTCGAGGATCGCGCTCTCTAGCGACCCAAAGAACTTCTCGATCCCGGCGCTCTGGGGCCGGAATGTGAATGCGCGTGGCCGTGCCATCGGCGGCCCCTCTCTAAGCTAACATTTTTCAGAGTGACGATACGCACCCTAACAGCAATTTCTTGAAATCCCCTAAGAATGGCCTTTCTCAGCTCAAAGGGCGCTCCAATTGAGCTGTGCTAGCATACGTGAATGTAGTGATTGTATGATCGTGATGCTATGATTGATCCGAGGCCCTCACGAATTCATCATGGCATGAGCTAGCAGAATGAACGGTGATGTATGCGCGTATTAATTATTGAGGACGACCAGCGCCTGGCCCGGCTAATGGCCCGCGTGCTGTCTGAGGAGCACTACACAGTTGAGGTTGCCCACGATGGCGAGGAGGGGCTCGATCAGGCGCTCCAGGGCATTCACGAGGTGGTGATCGTGGACTGGATGCTGCCGGGCCGCGATGGGCCGGCGATCTGTCGATCTATCCGCGCGGCGCGGCTGCCGATCGCGGTGATGCTGCTCACCGCCCGCGGCCAGCTTGAGGATCGGGTGACCGGCCTAGACAGCGGCGCCGATGACTACCTGGTGAAGCCATTCGCCTTCGAGGAGCTGCTGGCCCGCGTGCGCTCCCTCAGCCGGCGCTTCACCCCGCCTGGCAGCGAGCCGTCGGAGCTGCGCATCGGCAACCTAGTGCTCGACCTGCGTAGCCACACGGCCCGCCGCGGCATGCGCTCGCTCGATCTGACGCCCACCGAGTGGAACCTGCTGGAGTACCTGATGCGTAACGTCAGCCTCAGCCTTACCCGCCAGCAGATCCTGGACTATGTCTGGTCGTACGACCACGATGTCCAGATCGCCCTGGTGGATGTCTACATCTCGTACCTGCGGCGCAAGCTGAACGCGCCCGGCGAGCGCGACCCGATCGTCACGGTGCGTGGGCTGGGCTACCGACTAGAGGCTGACCGTGTTTAAGGGGCTGCGGCTTCAGATGACGCTGCTCTACACCCTGGCGGCCCTGACGCTGATCGCCCTGGTGGGCGGCGGCGGCTACCTGATCGTCGCCCGCTACTTTCAGGATGTCACCGACCTGGCCCTCCAGCATAAGATGACCCACGAGTTCCATATTCTGGCCGCGCCGATCCCGATCGAGCTGATCCCGGCCGACCGCGACTGGTCGATCCTGCGCGATAACGCCTCCCCGCTCGGTCGCCAGGGCACCGCCCAGCTGCCGATCACCCGCGATCAGGCGATCAGCGCGGCGCTGGCTATCCATGGCGACGATGTGGCCATTGATGAGGTCAAGATAGCCGACGATATCGGCCAGTACGCCTATGAGGTGAAGTTCGCCAACGGCGACGAGATCTACCTCGACGCCTATAGCGCGAAGGTGCTCCGCACCAAACTATACAGTAACGATATGCCGGCCACGCCTTCGCCCACGCCGGTTGACCCAATTGTGCGCTTCAGCGAGTCGGCCTATGACTCCGAGCTGGCGGCGATCTTCGTGCAGCCCCTTGACACGAGCGGCCACCTGCTCTTCGACCCGAACCCCTACTCCCCGCCGCTGCCGCCCGACAAAGATGCGCTGCGCGTCGCCCTGGCGCAGGGCAGCGATCTGCGCACGGTCTCACTCGCCGACGGCAGCCGGGTGCGGATGCTCACCTACCGCATGACCCGCAGCGACGGCCCGGCGGCGCTGCAGCTTGGCCGGGTGCTCACCGACCAAGAGCATGTGCTGAGCGAGCTGCTGATCGTGCTCCTGGTGCTGAGCGGGGTGAGCGTGGCGCTGCTGGGGATCGGGAGCTGGTGGCTCGCCGGCCGCGCGCTCTTCCCTGCCCAGCAGGCTTGGGAGCGCCAGCAGTCGTTTATCGCCAGCGCCAGCCACGAGCTGCGCACGCCGCTCACGCTCATGCGCGCCAGCACCGAGGTGGCCCTGCGCTCCATCCCCGACTCGAGTGTCGACCAGCGCGAGCTGCTCGGCGATGTGCTGACCGAGGCCGACCATATGCGCCGGCTGGTGGAAGACTTGCTTACGCTCTCGCGGCTCGACAGCGGCCGCCTCAAGTTTGATCGCCGCCCCGTGGATCTGAGCGAGCTGCTCGGCGACATCCAGCGCCAGGTGAGTCGGCTCAGTGATCCGCGCGGGATCGATATCACCCTGGGGGATGTCGCTGGCGTGGCCCTGGCCGATGCCGACCGGCTACGGCAGGTGATGATCATCCTGCTCGATAACGCTATGCGCTACACGCCGCGTGGCGGCACGATCACGATCAGCGCTAATGTGCGCGGACCAACGGTGCTGATCCGGGTGGCCGACAGTGGGAGCGGCATTCCGCCCGAGCACCTGCCCCACGTCTTCGAGCGGTTCTATCGCGCCGATGAGGCCCGCGGCGTCAGTGGCAACGCTGGCCTGGGCCTGCCGATTGCCAAGGGGCTGATCGAGTCCCAGCACGGCAAGATCGGTATCGCTAGCACCCTCGGCGAGGGTACGGTCGTCACCATCACCCTCGATACCGCGACGTTGTAACAGGGTTATAGCAACCTCACCTCCCGACGGGGGTGTGTTGGCGGCGAAGCCGCCAACACACCCCTTTTTTGTCGGGCGTTGGCGGATGTGCCAGCAACACCAAACAAAAGCGGGCTCGGGGCGCTGCGGTGGCACACATATTGCATTTATGTGGCCGTTGCTGGCCGCCGCGCGCTTGCCGACATCCGCCTATAGGTGTAGACCTGCACCTCCCAATTGGTCTTGTTGGCGGCAGGGCGGACTGATACAATGAGTAAAAGCTTCTATACCAAGCCATGTCTATGTGCTAGGCTACTTCTGGAGAGCCACGCATGTCTGGTGATGCTCACACTGATCGTCGGTTTCGAACGATGATCCTGCGCAGCGTTGCGCCGCCCTTCCCGATGTCAGCGGGGCCGCGCCAGACCGATCGCGCAGGCACCTGGGATAACCTCCTCGCCACCACCGCTATCGCCCTCGCCCTGCTGGTCGTCGCCCTGCTGCCGCGCGTGACCGGCCTGAGCGACTTCTACACCACCGATGAGGCCTACTTCTGGCAGGGGCGGGTGGCCCGCTTCAGCGCCGCCATCGCCATGGGCGACTGGGTCGGTACGAACCAGACTGGCCACCCCGGTGTGACGACGATGTGGCTGGGGACACTGGGCAAGCTTCTCGCCGACCGGTCGGGCGCGCCAGCGCCGGGCCCCGGCGGCGGGGCGATCTATCTGTCCTACCTGCGCCTGCCACTCGGGGTGGCGAACGCCCTCGCCGTCAGCATAGGCTACCTGTTCCTGCTGCGGCTGGTGCGCCCGCGCGTCGCCCTGATCGCCGCCGTGCTCTGGGCCACCTCGCCCTTCTTGATCGCCCACAGCCGGCTGCTGCACCTTGATGGGCTGCTCACCTCGCTGAACAGCCTGAGCCTGCTGGCCCTGCTGGTGGCCACCCTTGGCGTGCGGGCGCGCGAGCCGGCCCGTCCGCTCTGGCGGCGTCCCGCCCTGCTCCTCTCGGGCCTGTTCGCCGGCCTGGCTCTGCTCACGAAGTCGCCGGCGCTACTGCTGCTACCCTGTGCCGGGGGGCTGCTCTTCTGCGTCGAGCTGTGGGGCCGCCGCCCCCTGCGGGCGCCGCTCGTGCGGGCGGCCAGCGGCGCCCTGGCCCACGC
>JBAXES010000404.1:0-4541 GCA_037140315.1 Chloroflexales bacterium | reverse complement strand
GCGCCGGCGCGGCTGCCCTTTTCATCGAAGACCAGGTCTCTCCCAAGCGCTGCGCTGGCCGCCTTCCAATGCACTCTAATGCCCTGGCGTCGCGCCGACCGCGCGACCGGCCGCGCCGCCCCCGCCGCCCCAGCCGGCGGCGCCGCCGGTGACGAGCACCAAATCATCGAAGCCGTAAGAGCGCAGCGAGGCTATAAGGGCGCAGCGCGCTGCGCCCTTAACCTAATGAAGGAGGACGATCATGAGCGACGAGAAAGCCGCCCGCCTGGCCGCCATCCGCGCTGCGAATGCCGCCGGACAGGCCCCAGCCCCGACGCCAGATAAGGACGCCGCCCCGGCCGATAGCACTGAGAAGGCCGCCCGCCTGGCCGCCGCCCCGGCGCCGGTCAGGGCCGCCGCCCCGGCGCCGGTCAGGGCCGCCGCCGCAGACGATTATCTGGACAGCCTGCCGGCCATGCCCCTGCACACACTGCTGCTCACCCTGCTCGCGGTTGGCGTCGGCGTCTTCGCCGCCGTCGTGGCCCTGCCAACCTGGCTGCCCGGCCTGAGCGCATCGCTCCTCGGCTCCGATCCCAAGGCATACTGGTACCTCTCGCGCAGCAGCGCAATGATTGCCTACGGCCTGCTCTGGCTCTCCATGATCTTCGGCCTGCTGATGTCCAGCCGCGCGGCCCGGGCCTGGCCGGGCGGCCCCGCCGCCTTCGACCTGCACCAGCACGCCAGCCTACTCGGCCTGACCTTCGCCCTCTTCCACGCGCTGATCCTGATGGGCGACCACTATATCAAGGCCGACCTGCGCCAGATACTCGTCCCCTTCGCCTACAAGGGCTACAACCCAACCTGGGTTGGGCTGGGCCAGGTGGGCATCTACATGATGGCGATCGTCGGACTGAGCTTCTACATGAAGGGCATGATCGGTCGCTTCGCCTGGCGGGCCATCCACTTCATCAGCTTTGTGATGTTCGCCCTCGCCCTGACGCACGGGATCTGGAGCGGCAGCGATACCGGGCTGATCGGGATCAAGGGCTTCTACTGGTTCACCGGCGGCAGCGTGCTCTTTCTGACCGCCTACCGCATCCTTGTGTCGAGCATCAAGCGCCGGGTCCCCGCCAACACCGGCGACACCACACAGCTCCGGGGCGCGAAGTAAGGCCCCGTCTCAGCAACATCGCTCTGGAGGGGGTATGTGGGCGGCTCCGTCGCCCACATACCTTTTTTTTGCAACGCTCTTGCCCGCCCCCACGCTGTATGTTACAATTGCCCGCACGGGTGCCGACGGCTGTGTGTCTCAGGCATATGCCGATAGGATCGGTATGACAAGAGGGCCGCGCAGCGGTCATGTTTCGTCACTCGCCCTGTTGCCCGCCGCGCCGCTGATCGCTTTGACCTAAAAGGGATCGAGGAGCAATCCTATGGCCGATGTTTCTGGACGCAACCCGGCGATTGTCCTTGTTGAGGACGAGCCGGATATTCTGATAATCCTGCATCGACTGATGCGCGATCTGACGGGCGGCTACGATATTGTCACTGTGAGCGGCGGCGCTGAGGCTCTGGCGCAGATCGCGCTGCGGCCGGTTCCCCTGGTGATCACAGACTACAATATGCCGGGTATGAACGGGCTCCAGCTGGCCGCAGCGATCAAAGAGACCTCGCCGGACACCCGCGTGGTGATGATCACCGCCTACGCAACGCCCGAGCTTGAGAAACGCGCCCGCGAGCAGCGTGTCGACTACTACCTCCCCAAGCCGTTCCCTCTTGACCGGCTTGAGCAGATTGTCCGCGATGTGCTGAAGTAGCCTTGCCTTGGTCGCCGCCCGGCCTAAGCCGGGCGGCATGTGGTGTTTGTCGCGGCACGCTGCGGAAGGCTTCGCGTTATCTCCCCCCATCACAGCCCTGTCAGATCGATCTCATTCCCTCCAGACCGCCCCATCACGTAGGATGCGTCTGCTTCGTATCCTCACCCCGAACGATTAGGTGGTCTATGCCGAATCTGATCGATATCTTTCCGAGCATCCTGCTCGGAGCGATGATAGTCCTGACCCTGGTGCTGCTGCCCCTGCTGAACGAGGATCGCCAACGCGCCGAGGAGCGCCAGCGGACTGATGAGATCCGCCTGCACAAAAGCTAGATCGGCCCCATAACCTCCCGCGCCAGGGCGAGCGCCTCCTCGCGGCTGGCGATCTCGCCGGCGGCATGGGCCTCGGTGATCGCGCGCAGCAGCGCGCCGATCTGCGGCCCGGGCGACAACCCCAGCTCCGCGATCAGGTCGGTGCCGCGCAGCAGCGGGGCACGCCGCTCCTCAGGCTGGCCCCAGTGCGCATCCAGCATCGCCGCGATCCACGCGAGGTGTTCCCGCCAGTGATCGGGCCGCAGCTGCGGCCCTCTGGTAGCCATGTGATCGGCCAGCTCGTGCAGCAGCACATCCGGCCCGGCCGCGCCGAGATCGCGGAAGAATCGCGCCACCGCCCGCGGGGTGATCACTTCGCCGGCCCGCAGCTGCCCCGGCCGCATGTGCTCGCGCACCACCAGAGAAACGTAGGCGTTGTCCTGGCGGCTCAGGCGTAGGCGCCGACCGATATCCGCCGCCACGTCAGCGCCGATCTCCTGGTGCCCGTAGAAGCTCACCTTGCCATCCGGGTACACCTGCTTTGTCTGCGGCTTAGCGTTGTCGTGGATGAGCACGGCCAGCTTGAGCAGGGCCGCGCGGCGGCGCCCGCCGCCGCGCACCTCGCCCAGCAAGGCGGCGTAGCCCCCGGCGTAGGGCAGATCGCGCGGCAGGCCGGGGTTAGCGCGCACGGCCACCGGCAGCGCCGCGTCGTCATCATCCGCCGCCCACCCGTCGCCCATGCCGCGCAGCAGCCACTCGAGGCTCGCCACCGCCTCAAGCATATGCGCCAGCACCGGCAGAAAGTGGACGCGGGGCTGGGCGCATGCGCGGGCTGGCTCGAGCTCGGGCAGGATGCGCGTCAGGACGTCACAGCCGTCGAGGTAGCGCAGCCACGGCGCGCTGGACGGGCAGTCGAGGAGCTTGAGCAGCTCGTCGCGCACGCGCTCGGCGGCCACGCCGGCGATGCCCGCGGCGGCGGCGCGGATCTGCCCCGCTAGCTCGGGCGCGGAGCGCAGGCCCAGTGCTGCGCCGAGCCGGGCGGCGCGCAGCGTGCGCAGCGGGTCATCGGCCATGCTCGTCGGCCCGCAGGCCCGCAGCAGCCCGCCCCGCAGGTCGGCCAGGCCGCCGGTCGGGTCGATCCAGAGCGCGGCGCGGCGCGGGGGGGCCTGCGGCCAGTCCAGAAGAGAGTCTTCTCGCAGCGCTCCCAGCAGAGCTGGCGTGAGCGGGAGCGCCAGCGCGTTGACCGTGAAGTCACGCAGGCGCAGGTCGCCAGCGATATCGGGGGCGCGCAGGCGGGCGATATCAACCACCAGGGCCGACGCGTTGGCGCGGGCCGGGATCACCGCGCGCCCGGTGGAGCGCTCATCGTCGAGGGTGACGAAGGCACCGCCGAGGCTATCGGCCAGGGCGCGGGCGAGCTCCAGACCATCGCCATCTACGGCCAGATCGAGGTCGGCGGGCGCGACGCCGCGGGCCAGGTCGCGGGCGGCCCCGCCCACCAGCCAGGCGTCGATGCCTCGCGCCGCGCAGGACATCGCCAGATCGCGCAGGGTTTGATCGATATCGGAAGGTTTCATACGTGCGTGAGCGTGCCCCTACCGGATATGTTACACATCCCCCACCAGGACGTGATACGCCTTATTCTCGGCGAGGCGCTCGACGTGGCGGAAGTGCGCGGCGATCGACCGGTCGTAGGGCAGAAAGCGGTTGGCCACCAGGGCGAGCTGGCCGCCGGGGGCCAGCAGCGCCCGGCCCCCGGCGATGAGGCCCTCGGCGACGGCGGTGTGCACCTTCCCGCCGGCGTGGAAAGGCGGGTTGCTCACGATCAGGTCGTACTGACGCCCGGCCACGGCGAGCGCACCGTCGCCGGCGATCACCTCGCCGCGCAGCCCGTAGCGCTCGGCGTTGGCGCGAGCCGACGCCACGGCCAGCAAGTCTATGTCAACCATATCGACCAGGGCGGCCCCGGCGGCGGCGGCGGCCACGCCGAGCGGCCCGTAGCCGCAGCCCACATCGAGCACGCGGGCGCCCGGCGGGAAAGGCAGGCTGCGCAGCAGCAGGCTCGTCCCCGCATCGAGGTGCTCGTAGCTGAACACGCCGGGCAGGCTGCGCAGCTCGCGCCCGCCGCCCGGCAGATCGGCCATAACGGTGTGCCATGTGCCCGGCGCGATCCCCGGCGCGGCGGCCCAGGCTGGAGGATCGGGCGGCGCGGCGCGGCGGATAGCCTCGGCCACCCGGCAGCCCCGCCCGACGCCAAGCGTGCCGGCCGCGCCGAAGAGGGCCGCCGCGTCGCCGATCAGGCTCTGCACGCCGCCCTGGTTCGCGCCAGCCAGGGTGAGGACGCCGCCGGGGCGCAGCAGACCCAGCGCCTCCACCAGCCAGCGGCGGGCCAGGGCGCGGCTCTGCGGCCCCATGATCACCACCCGATCTAGCT
>JBAXES010000403.1:0-4541 GCA_037140315.1 Chloroflexales bacterium | reverse complement strand
GTAAACCGGCAAGTCTAGTTGTCGCCGGTCGGAAGATCTAGTTGACATTTAACAGAGCTCACGCCAGAGAACGCGAAAAAGGCGGACAAGCTCCCTATGCTCAGTGAAATGCTCACGCACCTGGAGGGCAAGTGCCCCAAGATCCTCACTGATCAACTGTTGGAGTTCAAAGAGTATTCGTGGAAGCCGCTCAGCTCATACGTCCACGGTGGCTTGCACGCAATCCACCGGCATACAAAGGGCTACCCGCTGGAGCTGCTTATTCAGACGGTGAAGACATCCAACGGCGTGCTATTCATGTCCGGAACGCTGATGGCCATACTCAGCGGCGACCTCCGCCAGCAAAGCATAATCGAAAAGTTTTACAATGACTACGCCGATTGCATGCCACCAAAACGATAGTGGCACTGGCTCATCGATTGCTTGGCGCCCCAGGTGACGTGCGACTTACCACAACCCGATCGAGGCCTCGCTCAGCTACCTCTGATCCGTAGGCCAACGGGCGGCGCCCTGGACTTCTTCCAGGGCGCCGTAGCTGCTCACTCCCTAAAAGTAGTGGTCGCGCAGCACGCCGTCAAAGCGGCCAGAGCGTAGGCAGCAGCTCTTCAAAGCGCCTCCCGGAGCCGCAGGGGCAGGGGTCGTTGCGCCCGAGCTTCTCGCATAACTCCTTGCCCCCGTGGACGACCCGGTCGCCGCGTTTGACCTGGGTTTCGGAGGGGAAGCCCTTTCGGCGCTTGCTGGTCGGCTCAAAAGCGGTGGGTGTCCTGGATGTCGTCGTGGCGGTTCATGGCGGCACCTCCTGATCGGTTCCGCGCTGCCGGCAGCGCGATAGGGCGAGCATAACACGCGGCGCCGCGTTCCACAGCCGCCTCGCGACGGATTGTAGGCGGCCTGACATGCTCGGTATCCTGCGCAGTATCGCTCCACTGGGGGCTGTCTGTGTTGCGCCGAGGTTACCAGTGCAGCTGCCTGGTGATCGTCGGGTCGGTGATCTTGGTGTCCTCAGCCAGCAGCAGGGCCTTGCTGAGGATGATCGCCAGGGTTCCGTCGCCCTCGAAGGGCACAAAGCGCGTGCCCTCGGCGCCTGTCGTCGTCCCGCGCGCCGGGACGATGCAGAGATACTGGTCGTTCGGCTCCATCATGATGTTGCCGCTGCCCAGGTGGATCTTGTAGCTGCGGATGTCGCCGCGCACGTGGAGGAAGCGCTCGCTGAGGCGGCAGCGGGCCGCGATCTTCAGCCGCGGGATCAGCTGCGCCAGCACCTCGCGCCGGGTCTTCGCCGTCTCGGAGAGATCGCCGAAGGCGTAGCCCCGCCAGTAGTCGTGGTAGCGCACCTCGCGCCCATTGTCGAGCCAGGTCGGGTCGTTGCCCACGCTCGCCACCCCGACGAACAGGTCGACATCGCGCAGCACCTCGGAGAGCACCAGGGGCGGAACCTGCTCCAGGGGCACGGGGTCGTGGGCGGGGCCCTGGTCGCGCCAGGACTGCTGGTAGCCGCCGCCGGCGGCGTGGGCGTAGTGCTGAGCTGCGTCGAGCGGGTAGAAGCGCACCTGGTCGGTGGCCAGGTAGAGATACGTGCCGGTCTCGTTGGTGTCCCGGCCGTACTGATCTCCTGCGCCCTCGACCCAGTACTCGGCCCGCAGCCCCCAGACCGGCAAGAGGCGGGATGGCGGCGGGTACGAGTCATCGACCATCAGGCGCAGCTGGTTCTTCCAGCCGCGGGCGGCGCAGAGCGCGTTGAACTGGTGCTGGCGGACGATGTGGGCCGCGAAGCGGTTCGAGTAGACGCGGGTGGCTCGCTCGGCGTCGGTGAGCAGGTAGATCTCGCGGTAGGCCTGCTTGAAGGGCTGTTGCACCTCGTGGGCGAGCAGCCACGCGCGCCAGGCCAGCACCTCCTCGGTCGCGCTGTCGAGGGGGTGCCAGAGGCTAACGGTGGTCGTATCGCCCAGGCCAGCAAGCGGCTGCCCGTCTACGCCGACAACCTGCCCCGCGTGCCAGATGCCGACCTGCTGTGTCCCCTCGGCCGTGAAGCGCCAGATCAGGCGCTGGGCGAGCGTGCCGACCAGCGGGTGGTCGAGGTAGCGCTCGTGCCACACGGCGAGGGGCCAGGTCCGCTGCTGCAGGTAGAGCTGCTCGATGCGGTCGCGCTGGGCCGGGAGCATCGCCTTGATGTCGGCGGCCGTGCTGCTCAGCTCCTTCAGGGCGTCGCCGTGCTCGGCTTTGAGCGCCTTCGGCGCCGCGGCGAGCTGCTTGCCGTCGGCGCGCGTGTCGCAGCTCGACGCCCCCGGCGACCACGAGCTCGACGATCACGCCGCCGAGCATCTCGCGCCGCAGGCCGACCTCCTCCAGGCCATAGGTAGGCACCAGCAGCTCCGCAAGCTCGTCGGGGAGGAGCCCCGCCCGCTCGGCAGCGTTAGCCAGGGCCGCCTCAATCTGCTTCTGTGCGGCAGGCATCCGCACACGCGTCTTGAGCAGGGCGAGTTGGGCCATGCTGTGCTGGCCAGGCATCTGGCCCAGCGCCCAGATGGCCGCGTTGGCGAGGCGGGCCGAGCGTGGGCCAACGCCGGGCAGCTTGCGGTAGAAAGCGACGGCGAGGGCGCCGAGGGCACGGGCCAGCTCGCGGGTGTCGTCGGTGGCGCACAGCCAGACCAGGCCGCGCAGGATGTCGAGGTTGCGCTCCTGCATCACCAGCGGGTCGCGCTCGGCGCCCCAGGGCTGCACGAGGGGTTCGGTTCGCGGCTGCTCAGCCAGCGGCAGCCAGCGTAGTAGCGCGCCGCGCACGGTTGCCACGCCGAGACGCTCAACCAGTGCGGTCGCAGCCTTGAGCCACCTCTTGCTCGGGGTGGAGCCGCCGGCCGCCGCGCACTGCTGGAGCAGCAGCGTCCACGGCGCACGCTGCTCGGGCGGGAGGGCGGCGATCTCGGCGCGCGCGGCGTCGGCCCAGGGCTCGCCGGCGAGGAGGGGCTGATCCATCTCAATGATTCCGGCGAGCTCCTTGAGCTTGAGCAGGCGCCGGCGCTGGTCGGCGCCCCAGGCGCGGCCCTCCAGGTCGGCGACCAGGGCGTCGAGAGCTTTATCCAGGGCAGAGGTGCGCGGGTTGCTCGCGAGGTAGGTCGTGACGATCCTGCTCACGTGCGGCTCGATCCGCCAGCCGTGGGTGCTGCTGCGCACCCAGCCGAGCAGGCTCAGGACATCATCGTGGGTGAAGGGGAGCGAGCGGCGCAGCAGAGCCGAGACGCTCTCGGCTAACGTCCAGCTGACACCGGGGACGTTGACCGGATCCTCCAGCCAGGCAACCGCAGCCATTACAAAGGCCCGCTGCTCCTCAGGGCTCGCGCGCACGATCTCCTGACCAGCAGGGAAGTCGCGGAGCTGGGCGGTGGAGTGTGAGAAACGCTCGGCCCAGGAGGTGATCAGGTCGCTAATCTGTGTGGCAAGGGATGTTATGGGGCTCATCGGCTTAGCCCCCCACCAGCGGCACAAGTTTGAGAAAGGTCACCACGGTCTGCTCGCCCAGGATCACGACGTCGTCGAGCTGCTCGATCTGGCGGTCGTCGATCAGGATGAGGAAGCCGTTGCGCATGAAGGCCTCCAGCGCCCGCTCCACCTGCTCGGCGGAGTCGATGTGGCGCGGTCGGGGCAGCCGGTAGCCGTTCAAGGTCAGCTCGGCCGCGCCTGGCTGCACGAGGCCCTGGAAGAACTCGCCCTGACGCTCGTTGTAGACCGCGACCTCCTGCTCGATACGGGCGCGGATCAGGTCGCGAACAGCGAGGTGGTTGGAGGGGAGGCCGAGGACAAACTCGACCGGGGGACGGCCCAGGCGGAAGACCAGCTCGTCGCGGACGGTGACCTGTGTGTGCATCTGCTGCTCCCTTTCACGTACGGCGTCGTCCCGGTATAGGCTGCTGACGGGCGTGGGCGGCCCGTCGTTGGAGTACATTCAGCATACGGCAGAGGTGTGACAGGCAGTGTCACACCTGGAAGCATGGCTACAGATGCGGCTACACGGGGGAACAATGCCGTCTCACCGCCTCGCTCCCCCAGCAAAGCGCCGCGTCCGCAGCGTGGGCGCAGCGAGTCCTCTGTAGCCATCCGAGGGGGCATATGGCTACAGACGCAGGGACACGGGAGCAGACTCTTGAACTTTGGCTACAAACTTGGCTACATGAGCACGAAATCCCGCCGGAGACCCCGGCGGGATTTCGCTTCCTAATGCCCTAAACTGCGGAGCGGGCGACGCGATTCGAACGCGCGACCATCTGCTTGGAAGTTGGCTGAAAGCGATTCCACACTTGTCCGCAGACGTGTTTTAGCTCTTTCTGACACGATCTTAAAATCCGTCACAATCCACAGTTTCCACCTCTATCCATCCCCTTGGCAGTACGTTGGCAGTATGAATAGCTGAGATAGCGTAAAGCGTTTATGATGCAGATAGTCATAGCAAGCAGTGTAAATAGTTTTGTTCTGCGCCTCTCGGAGAGCTTCGAGCGCATCCGGACTATCTGTGCTGGCTCGATAGACACTTGACGGTTTGTCTCATG
>JBAXES010000402.1:0-4545 GCA_037140315.1 Chloroflexales bacterium | reverse complement strand
CGGCGAAGCCGCCCCCACACCCCCTCCGGGAGGTGACTTTGCACCAGCCCTGAGGGGCGCCGCTGTAGGGGCGCAGCAGCGCCGCGCTGCTGCGCCCCTACAGCGTTGTGTCCACCCACGCGAAGAGCTTGCCGAACATCTGCTCGCGCGGTGGGGCCGCCGAGAGGCACAGGTCGTGCAGGCCGCCCTCGACGCCGATCAGCGTCACGTGGTCGCCCAGGCCGGGGCCAAAGCGCTTCATATGCGCCACGTTCAGCACGCAGTCGCTATTGGTGAAGCTCTCGTTCCAGGCCTTGCCGCCGCCGGAGCGGGCCGAGTGCATGAGCAGGATAGGCTGCGGGATGCGTAGCCCGGCCTGGGCCTGGCGCTGGCCGCCGACAATCGCGCGGGTCCAGCCGGCGTAGGCGGGGAAGCCGGCGATCGGCTTCCAGCGCAGGTCGAAGTCCCACGCGCCATGGTAGCTGCGGTGTATGCTCTGGGCGTAGAGCGGCGCGATCGCGCCCACCTTCAGGAAGGGCGCCGCGCGACCGACGGCGCAGATCAGCGGCGTGGCCGCCCGGGTCGCCGCGTCCACGTTCAGGTCGAGGAATGGGCTATTGAGGAAGACCGCGGCGATCTCGCTGCGCCGGGCGCCCTCCTGGGCGTAGAGCGCGGCCGTGAGCCCGCCGGTGGAGTGGCCGTTCAGCAGCAGCCGGGCGGTGCCGGCCTCGGCGCGGATGATAGCGATCGCCGCGTCGATCTCGGCGAAGTACTCGCGCAGATCCTTGCAGAAGTTCGGGTGCTGGCCATCGCGCAGCGACCGGCCGTGCTTGCGCAGGTCGAGGGCGTAGAAGCTGAAGCCGTGGGCGTTATAGGCCTCGGCCAGGTGCGCCTGGAAGAAGTAGTCGATGAAGCCGTGGATGTAGAGCACGGCCCGGCCCGCCGGCGCAGGTGCGGGCCGACGCACCAGGGTGGCCGTCGCCGGGCCGTCATAGTCGGCGGGGAACGTCAGAGTCTGGGCCGCAAAGCCGGGCAGGGCCGCGTCGGGCTCCCATGTCGCCGTGGAGGGTCGTGCAGCTGTCATAGCCTCACCAGGAGAGCTTGTTGGGGGTGGCGTCCACAAAGGGCTGCTTGCCGCCGGTGAGCACATCCCACCAGCCGAAGTTCATCGCCAGCAGGTGGTCGAGCTCGCGGGTCGCCTCGGATGGCCGCAGCACCTCGGCGGGCAGGCAGTAGGCGGCGAAGGCCGAGGCCCGCAGCATGTGCAGCACCCCCTCCGACCAGCCCTCACCGGCGTAGACGATGCAGCCGGGCATGCGCATGGCCTGGATGTCGTCTAGGGCGTAGGGGATCTTCTCATCGGCGGTGCCCTGGGTGGCCTGGTACTTGCACTCGACGGCGTAGGCCTGCTTGGCCTCCTCGCAGACAACGAGTATGTCCACCCGGCGGTTCTTGCCGATGATCGACTTGCCGGCGAAGACCTCGCGGTAGATCGCCACGCCGCGGCTCTGGTAGGCCTGGAGGATGTAGCGCGCGATCAGGGTCGCGTAGGCGCTGCTTGACAGAGTCACAAGTCGCTCTTCTCTAACCCCTCCGGTGGCCGCCCCAGGGACATTGCAGGCGGCCCCTGCTTGGGCTTCTGGAAGCGTAGGTGGCCTCCGGTTCGCTCAGTATAGCACGTGACCTCCTGAGGCCCAAGCGCCACCTCCCACAACGCGGTACAATTCCGCTCGGGGGGCGCGAGCGCGTCACCGCCCAATACGAGGAGGACGAGATGCCCGCCTACTGGCTGCTCAAGAGCGAGCCTGCCGCCTACAGCTACGCCGACCTGGAGCGCGACGGGTCGACCGTGTGGGACGGGGTGGCCAACAACGCGGCCCTGGCTCACATCCGCAGGGTGCGGCCCGGCGACCTGGCCCTGATCTACCACACCGGCGACGAGCGCCGCGCCGTGGGCCTGGCCGAGATCACCAGCGCGGCGTACCCCGACCCGCAGCTGGGGGATGCCAGGCTGGCGGTGATGGGTGTGCGCGCCCTGCGCCGCCTGGCGGCCCCCGTCACCCTGGCGGCGATCAAGGCCGACCCCTTCTTCGCCGACTTCGCCCTGGTGCGGCAGGGCCGCCTCTCGGTGGTGCCGGTGACAGAGGAGCAGTGGTCGCGGATCATCGCGATGGCGGGGGCCTAGCCGCTGAGGCGTGACGGCGGATGCGTGTACAGTTATGTTAAGCCACGTCACGCCATAATCGTGGTATAGTTAGCGGACACCCGGCACATACCTCATAGTATGCTCGGAACGTATAGACGCCGCTGACGCGCGATCCGGCTAGACCGGCTTTTAGCCAACAAGCGGTGCCATTGGGCATCACCCCATCCCCGCATAGGTGCGTGAGGTTCTGCGATGGATGCAGCGACGATCCTAGTAGTTGACGATGAGCAGCCGATTGTTGATCTGGTGGCGAGCTACCTCGCCGCCGAGGGGTTCGCCGTGCAGCGGGCCTATGATGGCCCCAGCGCCCTCACCATTGCCCGCGCGATCCGGCCCGACCTTGTGGTGCTCGATGTGATGCTGCCCGGCATCGATGGCGTCGAAGTCTGTCGGCGACTGCACCAGGAGACGGCGGTGTATGTGCTGATGCTCACGGCGCGCACCGACGAGGTGGACAAGCTGATCGGGCTCTCGGTGGGCGCCGACGACTACCTGACCAAGCCGTTCAGCCCGCGCGAGCTGGTGGCCCGCGTGAAGGCCATCCTGCGCCGCCACCGCGTGCCCGCCGGCAAGGCCAGCGACCGCCCGGCCCTGATCTTCGGCGCGCTCTCGATCGACCCCGAGCGGCGCGAGGTCCAGCGCGGCGAGCTGCTGGTGGAGCTGACCCCGCGCGAGTTCGACCTGCTCTACGCCCTGGCCAGCTACCCCGGCCGCGTCTTCACCCGCGAGGAGCTGCTCCAGCGCGTCTGGGGGCCGGACTTCGCCGGGATCGACCGCGTCGTCGATGTGCATGTCGGCACCCTGCGCCGCAAGCTTGAGGACGAGCAGGCCGACTCGTCGTTTGTGCAGACGGTGCGCGGCGTCGGCTATAAGTTTGTGAGCGGCGCGCGATGAGGTGGCACCACCAGCTCCGCTGGAAGCTGTTTGCCTCGCACCTGGTGATCGTCGTGATCGCCGATGTTGTGCTGCTGGCCACCGCCACCTTCCTCGCCAGCATCGGGCTGGTGAACTCGGCGCCGCTCACCCTCGGCTCCGCCGCCGCCGAGACGGGCAGCCTCAACCTGGGCGTGATCTCCCAGGCCCCGCCGCTCCAGCAGTTCCAGGCCGTGGTGCAGCAGGCCCTGCTGGTCAGCGGCTTCGCCGCCCTGGCCGCCGCTGTGGTGGTGAGCCTCTTCGTCTCGCGGCGGATCGTCGAGCCGCTCCTGACCCTCACCGGCGTGAGCAAGCGCCTGGCCCAGGGCTTCTACCGCGAGCGCACCCGCATCGTCACCTCCGACGATGAGATCGCCCAGCTCAGCCAGAGCGTCAACCAGCTGGCCGACGCCCTCGACCAGACCGAGCAGCGCCGCCTGGCCCTGCTCGCCGATGTGACCCACGAGCTGCGCACGCCCCTGGCCACCATCGGCGGCTATATGGAGGGCCTGCTCGACGGCGTGGTGAAGCCGAGCCCCGAGACGTTCAGCCTCATCCTCCACGAGTCGAGCCGGCTCCCGCGCCTGATCGAGGCCCTTGAGCTGCTCTCGCGGGTGGAGGCCGGGCAGCTGCCGGTGGTGGCCCGCAGCACCGACATTCGCCGCCTGATCGACGCCATGCGCGTGCAGTTCGAGACGCTCTTCGCCGCAAACCAGGTGTGCCTGCATATTGAGACTCCCGCGCGCCTGCCGCTGGTCTGGGCCGACCCCGACCGCATCGACCAGGTGCTGATCAACCTGCTCTCGAACGCCTACCGCTACACGCCCGCCGGCGGCGAGGTTGTGCTGCGGGTCTCGTCCACCAGCGACATGGTGACGATCACGGTGTCCGACAGCGGCGTGGGCATCGCTGAGGAGCACCTGCCCCACATCTTCGAGCGCTTCTACCGGGTCGATAAGTCGCGCGCGCGCCAGAGCGGCGGCAGCGGGATCGGCCTGGCGATCGTGCGCCATCTCGTGTACGCCCAGGGCGGTGATATATCGGTGTTTAGCGCCGGCAAGGGCCAGGGCACCACCTTCACCTTCACCCTGCCGCTCGCCCCGCTCGGCCCCGGCGCGATCCAGATCCCTGCGGAGGACCCCGCACCAGCTGAAACCTGATATAGAGCGGGGAGGGTTTAGGGAGGGCCCCCCTCCCTGAACCCTCCCCGCTCTATAGATGAAAGTCCCATGCTCTTCGTTTACGGCATCATCCAGCTTATCGCCGTCGTGGGTGGGTCGCTAGCCCTGGCCCTGTGGGCCCTCAACCGGCTCTTCCCGCCGATCGAGCGCGCGCGTGACACGCGGGCCAGCGTGATCGGGTCGCCCTCACGGGCAGTGGCCGGGGTCGGGGCGTTCACGTTGGCCCGCCGCAAGGCCGCGCCCGCCGCGCCCGCCGCGCCCGCCGCG
>JBAXES010000401.1:0-4555 GCA_037140315.1 Chloroflexales bacterium | reverse complement strand
TTTCAGCGTACGTTACCGTTCAGGCAATTGCACTGCATCAGGATGCGGTATTTCTCTTCCCTGTTCCCTGTTCCCTGTAACCTTGTCTCAGTGATCTATGCGGGCACGATCCCCGGCCGCGGTCGCGGCGCCGGGCGGTCGCTCTGCGGTATCGTGGCCGGCACCGTCGTGCCCTTCGTCGGCGGGGGCAGCTCCTCGCCGCGCACAATCGCCTCGACCTGGTTGCGGTCGAGCGTCTCGTGGTCTAGCAGCGCCGTCGCCAGCTTGTCCAGGGTGCCCCGGTTCTCCGTCAGCAGCTGGATCGCCGTGTGCATGCGCTCATCAAGCAGCTTGCGCACCGCATCGTCGAGCCGGGCCGCCGTGGCCTCGCTGTGGTCGCGCGGGCCGGCCATCTCGCGGCCCAGGAAGGGGTTCTCCGTGCCCTCGCTGGCAAACAGCAGCCCCATCTCATCGCTCATACCCCAGCGGCCCACCATACGCCGGGCCAGCTGCGTTGCCCGCTGCAGGTCGTTCTCCGCGCCGGTGGTGATCTCGCCGATCGCCACTTGCTCCGCGGCCCGCCCGCCGAACAGCGTCGCCAGCTGCGAGCGCAGGAACTGCCGCGAGTAGTTGAAGCGGTCGCCCTCCGGCAGGTACTCGGTTACGCCCAGCGCCCGCCCGCGCGGGATGATCGTCACCTTGTTCACCGGGTCCGACTCGGGCAGCAGGCTCGACACCAGGGCGTGGCCGGCCTCGTGGTAGGCGATCACCGTCCGCTCCTGCTCGCTCATCAGCATCGGTCGCTCCGTCCCCAGGACGATCTTATCGAGGGCCTCGCGGAAGTGCAGCGCCGTCACCTGGCGGGCCAGGTGACGCGCCGCGTGGATCGCCGCCTCATTCACCAGGTTCGCTAGGTCGGCCCCGGCGAACCCCGGCGTCTGGCGGGCCACGATCGACGGGTCCACATCGGTGGCAACCGGCTTGCCGCGCATATGGATGCGCAGGATCGCCTCGCGCCCGCGCACATCGGGCAGGCCCACCGTCACCTGGCGGTCGAAGCGCCCCGGTCGCAGCAGGGCCGGGTCGAGCACATCGGGCCGGTTCGTCGCCGCGATAATGATCACCGGGGTGGGGCTCGTCTCAAACCCGTCCATCTCCACCAGGATCTGGTTCAGGGTCTGCTCGCGCTCGTCATTGCCGCCGCCCATGCCCGCGCCGCGCTGCCGTCCGATCGCGTCCAGCTCGTCGATAAAGACGATCGCCGGGCCGTTGCGCCGGGCCTGGTCGAACAGGTCGCGCACGCGCGATGCGCCCACGCCCACAAACAGCTCCACAAACTCGCTGGCGCTGGTGCTGAAGAACGGCACTTCGGCCTCGCCGGCGACCGCCTTGGCCAGCAGCGTCTTGCCCGTCCCGGGAGGGCCGACCAGCAGCACGCCCCGCGGGATCTTCGCGCCGAGCCGCTTGTAGCGATCCGGGCTCTTCAGGAAGTCCACCACCTCGCTCAGTTCGCGCTTGGCCTCCTCAGCCCCCGCTACGTCGTCGAATTTCACCGTCGGCTTATCGCCCGTGTGCGTCTTCGCCCGCGAGCGGCCAAAGCTGAAGACGTTCTGCTGCCCGCGGGTCTGCTGGCGCATCATAAAGACGAACAGGCCGCCGATCAGCAGCACCGGCCCAAATGACAGCAGAATATTCCAGAAGATCGACGGGTTCTGCACCGAGGCGACGATCTCAACGTTCTTCGCGCGCAGCAGCTGCAGCAGGCTCTGGTCGCCCACCGCCGGGATCGTGCTGGTGAACTGGTCCGCCTTCGTCGGCACGGTGCCGAAGAGCGTTCCGCCGCTCACCGACGTGCCCGCCGGGGCGGCGATCGGCGCAGCCAGCACCCCGCGCACCTGCTGATCATTGAGATCGACCTTGGTCACATTCCCCGCCTGCACCTGGTCGAGGAAGCTGCTGTAGGGCAGATCGATCATCGGGGTCGTCGGGCGCAGCGTAAAGATATTCCAGACCAGCGTCAGGCCAAGCAGCAGCATCAGCCAGCGTATCCCCGGCCCGCCGAACATACTGGTGCCGGGCTGCTGGCCGTCAGGCCGCTGTGATTGACGTGGAAGCATAAGAGGCTCCTTCTCACCGCCGCAGGGCGGCGTCTATGTGTACACACATGGTACGCCTGAATCTCGCCCGTAGCTGCCCCTAAGTGTTAGCGCCGCGTTAGAATCGCGATGAGCGTTTGATGAGTGGTATAGTAGGGGCTATGAATCTCCTCTCGATTGAGTCTATTAGCAAGCAGTATGCCGAGCGCCCGCTCTTTCAGGATGTCACCTTCGGCATGAGCAGGGGCGAGCGCCTCGGTGTGATCGGTGTCAATGGCAGTGGCAAGAGTACGCTCCTGCGCATTGTCGCCGGCATCGAACCCCCCGACAGCGGCAGGGTCGTTGTCACCGGCGGTGTCCACGTCGCCTACCTGCCCCAGGCACCCCTGCTCCCTGAGGAGAAGACAGTTCTAGAGGCGGTCTTCGCCGGCGAATCGCCCACCATCCGCCTGCTTCGTGCCTACGAGCAGGCCAGCGCACAGCTCGCCGATCAGCCCGACAACGCCAGCCTCCTCGCCCGGCTTAGCGCCCTCACTCCCCAGATGGACGCCCTCGGCGCGTGGGACGCCGAGGCATCCGCGCACACAATTATCACCGAGCTTGGCCTTGCGGAATATGCCAATACTCCGATCTCTATGCTCTCCGGCGGGCAGCGTAAGCGTGTGGCGATGGCCCGCGCCCTTGTCGATCAGCCCGACCTGCTGATCCTCGATGAGCCGACCAACCATATCGACACCGACACGATCGATTGGATGGAGGCGTATCTCTCCCGCAGCACCTGCGCCCTGCTCCTCGTCACCCACGACCGCTACTTCCTCGACCGCCTGGTCGGTCGCATGATCGAACTCGACCGCGGTCGGCTCAGTAGTTACACCGGCAACTACGCCAGCTTCCTTGAGCAGAAGGCTGAACGCATTGTTCGTGAGGCCGCCGTTGAGGAGGCCCGCCAGAATCTGATCCGCCGCGAGCTGGCTTGGCTCCGTCGCGGTGCCCAGGCCCGCACCACCAAACAGAAGGCTCACGTCGAGCGGGCCCAGGCCCTGGTCGAGCAGCGCCCCGATGCCGCCCAGGGCAGTGTTGAGATCGATCTCGGTACCAGTCGGCGCATCGGCAAGCGTGTTTTGGAGCTGCATGGCGTCAGTAAGGCCTATGGTGATCGCGTGCTTGTAGACCGCTTCAGCCTGGAGCTCAAGGCGGATGATCGTCTCGGCATCATTGGCCCGAACGGCAGCGGCAAATCGACCTTGCTGAACCTGATCGCCGGTCGCGTGCAGCCCGATAGAGGCGAGATCCGCGTCGGCGAGACCATCCACATGGCCTACTATGACCAGGAGAGCACCGGGCTAAATCCAGATCAGCGCGTCGTCGACTACATCCGTGAGGTCGCCGAGCTTGTGCGCGGGCGTGATGGCGCGCTTGTGGCGGCCACCCAGATGCTTGAGCGCTTCCTATTCACCCCCGAGATGCAGTGGGCGACCATCGCCACCCTCTCTGGCGGCGAGCGGCGCAGGCTCAACTTGCTACGCCAGCTCATCCACAGCCCGAACTTGCTGATCCTCGACGAGCCCACCAATGACCTCGATCTCCAGACCCTCGGTGTCCTCGAAGATTACCTCGATGACTTCAGCGGCGCGGTGATCACTGTCTCGCACGACCGCTACTTCCTTGATCGTGTGGTTGGTCGTATTTTTGCCTTCGAGGGCAAGGGTCGGATCGTCGAGTACCCCGGCAACTACAGCGTCTACTGCGAGCACCGCGCCCGCAAGGCTGCCGTAAAGATCGCGGTATCGGTGAAGGCGAAGCCGGCTCATCCCGTGTCTCCCGCAGCGGCCCCCGCTGGCCCTCGCAAGTTGAGCAGCAAGGAGCGCCGCGAGCTCGATGGCCTCGAGAAGCGGATCGCCGATTTGGAGGCAACCCGTGAATCGATTGGCCTCCAGCTCAACAGTGTCGGCTCCGATCATGTCCGCTACAGCAAGCTGGCCGTCGAGCTTTCCCAAGTCGAGGCGTCCATAGAGGTTAGCTTCACCCGCTGGGCCGAACTCGCCGAGTTGGCATAATCTGTCCATAACATGTTCATAAAATTGATCCAATATGGATCCGCCTCATAAGCATGTGATAGGGGGCTTTGTCTCATCAGAAAGCCACAAAGCCCTTTGTATATATTAAGTTGACAAGCAGTAGTCAGGGTGATATACTACGCGGGCTGGAATGAACGAGGCCTCACTCACGTAAGTGATGTAGACCAAACAAGATTAGACAAAACATTCGCGAACCGCGCTGAAATAACATTTCAGAGACGTCGCCAGGAACTTCAGCGATGCTGGATAATTCCTGGTTTTGTTTTTGCCTAATGGTTCATCTAGCCTGCACCTTCACAACTAAATCACGATAGTTTAGTGAGTGTCACGTCAATAAGCTGGAGTAAATGGCGTAAGCCAAGCTTCAGTCAACAACGCAGAGTTTGATCCTGGCTCAGGATG
>JBAXES010000400.1:0-4556 GCA_037140315.1 Chloroflexales bacterium | reverse complement strand
GGCGGGGGCGTCCTCCGCCGAGTCAGGCTCCACAAACACGCCCCTGAGCACCGTGTTGATCTCGTCCCAGGGCGTGCAGTGGAGCATGTCCGGGATGGCCAGCATCTCCTCGTCGGTGAGCTCGATCTCCGAGGAGCGCTCGGTGATCAGGTAGGCCGGCAGCGCATCGAGGCCCTTCAGCTCCACCTTCCAGTCCAGCTCGATCTCCGATCCCTCCTGCATGGTCGGCGAGATCACCACCGCCCGCTTGCAGGTGCGGAAGTCGATGTCGTTAGCCTTCTGCTCCGAGAGGAACTCGCGGCGGTGCTCGTTGAGGTAGTTGGTCAGGGCGTGGAAGTAGGAGATGACCTGGTTGTAGGGGTTCTTGCGACCGGGGTTGAGCCGCTTGCGCTCGCCGTTGCGGCCCTCCACAAACCAGGGGCCGTTGACGCTGCCGATCACCCGCCCGTCGCAGTGCTTCAGCTCGACGATAAAGATCGCGTCGTGCTTGATGATCACCAGGTCGACGGTGCGCCCGCCGACGCTGAAGTTGGCCAGGATCAAGTACAGGCCATCCAGCCGGTCAAGGCCGCTCGCCAGCGACATGATCGCACGTCGCTCGTTGGGGTGTTCCGGCTTCTCGCCGATCCAGACTTGGACTGCCATGGTTAATGTTGAATGATGAATGTTGAATGTTGAATGTGCTCAGGTTTCAACATATTCCACTCATCCTAATTATTCTTCGGATGCCATTGTGAATGATGAATGATGAATGTTAAATGGGCTCAGGCATTCAACATTCATCATTCATCATTCATCATTAATCCGCAAGCGCCAGCGTCTTCCGCAGCTCCACGATCTGGTCGCGCAGCGAGGCGGCCTTCTCGAACTCAAGGTCTTTGGCGGCCTGCTTCATCTGCTTCTCCAGATCTTTGATCAGCTTATTCAGCTCGTCGCGCGGGATCTCGGTGATGATCGGCTTGGCGGCGACGTTCTTACCGTGTACCTGGTAGTCGCCGCGCTCATCGGCCATCTTGCGCAGGCGGTCCGAGAGGTCGCGCACGCCCTTGGAGATGCCCACCGGCGTGATGTGGTTGCGTATGTTGTGAGCGGTCTGGATATCGCGGCGGCGTTGGGTCTCCTTGATCGCCGCGTCCATCGAGCCGGTGATCGTGTCGGCGTACATGATCACCCGGCCCTCCAGGTGGCGCGCCGCCCGGCCGATGATCTGGATGAGCGAGGTCTCCGAGCGGAGAAAGCCCTCTTTGTCCGCGTCGAGGATGGCGATCAGGCTCACCTCGGGCAGATCGAGGCCCTCGCGCAGCAGGTTGATGCCGACGACCACATCATACACCCCCAGGCGCAGGTCGCGCAGGATCTCGACCCGCTCCATCGTGTCGATGTCGGAGTGCAGGTACATCGTCCGCACGCCCGTCTCCTTGAGGTAGTCGGCCAGGTCCTCGGCCATGCGCTTGGTGAGGGTGGTCACCAGGGCGCGCTGGCCCTTGGCCACCCGCTTGCGCACCTCGGCCACCAGGTCGTCCACCTGGCCCTTGCTCGGGCGCACCTCGATGATCGGGTCCACCAGGCCGGTGGGCCGGATGATCTGCTCGACGATCTGCTGGCTGTGCTGGCGCTCGTAGGGGCCGGGCGTGGCCGAGACATAGATCGCCTGGTAGATGTGCTGCTCGAACTCCTCGAAGTGCATGGGCCGATTATCGAGGGCCGAGGGCAGGCGGAACCCGAAGTCCACCAGGGTCTCCTTGCGCGAGCGGTCGCCCTTATACATGCCGCGCACCTGGGGCAGGCTGATGTGGCTCTCGTCGACGAAGAGCAGGAAGTCGTCGGGGAAGTAGTCGATCAGGGTCCAGGGCGTCTGCCCGGGGCTGCGGCCGTCCATGTGGCGCGAGTAGTTCTCGATGCCCGAGCAGTAGCCGACCTCGCCGAGCATCTCCAGGTCGTACATGGTGCGCTGCTTCAGGCGGGCGGCCTCCAGCACCTTATCCTGCGACTCCAGCTCGCGCAGGCGCTCGCCCAGCTCGTCCTGGATGCTACGGACGGCCAGGGAGAGCTTCTCCTTGGTGGTGACAAAGTGCTTGGCCGGGTAGATGTCCACGGCGGTGCGGGTCAGCAGGATCTCGCCGGTGAGCGGGTCGAGCTCGACGATTCGCTCGACCTCATCGCCCCAGAACTCGACGCGCACGGCCGTCTCGCTGTTGGCGGGCATGATATCGAGGGTGTCGCCGCGGACGCGGAAGGTGCCGCGGTGGAAGTCGATGTCGTTGCGCTGGAACTGCAGGTCGATCAGCTGGCGCAGCAGCTTGTCGCGGTTGCGCACCTCGCCGGCGCGGATGGGGATCACCACCTGGCCGTAGTCCTGGGGCGAGCCGAGGCCGAAGATCGCCGAGACCGAGGCCACGATCAGCACGTCGCGGCGGGTGAGCAGGGCCTGGGTCGCCGCGTGGCGCAGCCGGTCGATCTCCTCGTTGATGCTGGCCTCCTTCTCGATGTACAGGTCTTTGCTGGGCACGTAGGCCTCGGGCGTGTACTCATCGTAGTAGGAGATAAACATCTCGACGGCGGCGTCGGGCAGGAAGTCGCGGAACTCGGCCCACAGCTGCGAGACCAGAGTCTTGTTATGGGCGAGGACGAGGGTGGGGCGCTGGGCCTGTTCGAAGATCCAGGCCATGACGGCAGTCTTTCCGGTGGCCGTGGCCCCGAGCAGGGTCTGGTGGCGGTGGCCCGCGCTCAGCCCGGCGACGAGGTGCTCGATCGCCGCAGGCTGGTCGCCGGTCGGCTTGTATGGTGCCTCAACGCGAAATGTCATATGGGCTGCTCTGCGCTCAGAAGTGAGAAGCCAGAGGCCAGAGGCAAGCCTGCGCTACGCTGCGCCGGTGCCGCTAACTGCTGACTTCGCAAGGGTTATAGATAGTATAGCCTACCGCGCTTAGTTTTGCATGGTTCGGCAGGCCGATCTTTTGTGCTAGTTGTGGCTGCGCCCCCACACCCCCACACCGGGAGGTGACGCTGCAATGCCCTCGCCGTCACCGCCGGTGGACGAGGTAGGCCGGGGCCGGCCCCAGGCTCACCGAGAGCCGCCCGCCCTCGGCGGGCAGCGCGCTCTCGGCGCCATCGCGGCTGATCAGGCGGGCCTGGGCCGCCTGCGTGCTCAGGTTCACCCGCGCCCCCGGCGGCGACCACAGCACGTCCAGGGCGTCCGCGCCGCGCTGCAGGCGCAGGTCGTAGACCTCGTGCCCCGTGATCTCGCTCAGGTCGTCGAGGTAGATCGTCCCGCCGCCGACGAAGCTGTCGACCATATCGTCGAGGACGATCGCCTCCAGCTTGGCCGGGAAGTCGAGCCGGCTGTTGCCGCTGCCCTCCAGGTGGTTGCCGGGCTCAACCGCCCCGCCGATCGGCGCGGAGATGAAGTGCCAGCCGGGCGGCCCAACGGTGCCGAGGACATACTGGAGCAGCTCGCCCTCGGCGTCGCGCAGCCAGACCTTCACCCCGTGGGTGCTGCCGTCGCCGTAGACCCAGACGCCGAGGGCGTAGGGGTTTCCGGCCAGGGCGATGGGCTGATCGCGCACGAAGGCCACGTAGTCGTTCTGGCGGGTGGTGAAGCTGTAGCTCAGCTCGGCGCTGATGCCGCCGCTGTGGGCCTGGGCCGAGCTGGCGCGCAGGGTGCCGTTGGGCTGGCTGGTGCGCCCCCAGCCGCGCACGCTGTCGAAGCTCTCCAGGGCGCTGCGGGTGAACAGGTCGCGCCGCTCGACGAAGGTCGCCCCGGCGAGCTGGCGGTTGAGGGTGCGCAGGGCGGCGTAGGCCGGCTTGTGGGAGCTGTAGTCGGCGCGGCTGGCGCCGGCGCGCACCAGGCCGTAGGGGTTACCGGGGTCGTCCTTAAAGCTGTACCAGAAGACCCGCTCGACGCCGGCCTGCCAGAGCGCGAGCATGGCGCGCGGCAGGTAGCTGGCCTGGGCCTGCTCATCGGCGCGCCCGGAGGGGTCGCGGTCGCTGGGGCCGCTGGCCCACCCCAGCTCGGTGGCCCAGATCGGCCGCGCGCCGTAGCGCTCGGCCAGCGCGCGCACGCCGTCGGCGGCGGCGATCAGGTTGCCGTCCTCCGGGCCGTAGGGGTCGACATAGGGGTGGATGGCGATAATGTCGAGGCTGCCCCAGCCGCCGTTCTCGGCCACACCGCGCAGGAAGGTCGTGTCAAAGGGGTTCGTGCCGCCGACCAGTATCTGCGCCTGGGGGTCGATCGCGCGGATCGTGGCCGCCGTGCGGATGAGCATGCGCGTGTAGGCGGCCACGTCGGGCTGGGGCCGCCAGAAGATGCTGTGGTCCGGCTCGTTCCAGATCTCCCAGTGGTGGACATAGCGGCGGTAGCGGGTGACCACGGCGCGCACGTAGGCGTCGAAGGCGTCCGGGTCGGGCGGGTAGTAGGAGACATCGTTGGCAACATCGCCCGGGTAGGGCGTGGCCCAGCCCACCGACGGCCCGAGGACGCCCAGGACCTGGATGTTGCGGCCGAGGATGGCGCGCATCGCCGCGTCAGTGAAGGTCCAGTCCCAGGCATCGCGGCG
>JBAXES010000399.1:0-4561 GCA_037140315.1 Chloroflexales bacterium | reverse complement strand
GGCCGCTGTATGGCACGGCCTTCCTGCGTGCCGGCATGGCCACGGGCGACCGCTTCGAGCTCGGGGCCGCCGATGTGATCGCCGCCCTGGAGGCCGCCCTGGAGGGCATCCAGTCACGTGGGAAGTCGACCCGCGGCGAGAAGACGATGATCGACTCGATCGGGCCGGGGATCGACGCGCTGAAGGATGCGAACGCCGCCGGCGATGACTTCGTGAGCGCGCTGCGCAAGGGCGTGGCGGCGTGCGAGGCCGGCATGCAGGCGACAACGCCGATGCTGGCCACGAAGGGCCGCGCCTCCTACCTCGGCGAGCGCTCGATCGGCCACCAGGACCCCGGCGCGACCTCGGCCTACCTTATGGCCCAGGCGCTGCTTGGGGTGGTAGAGAGTATTTCGTAGGACAGCGTAAGGGCGCAGCAGCCGCAGGGTTCTTTCTGGGACCCTATGCCATGCTGCTGCGCCCCAACACCGTAAGGCCGCAGCAGCAGTGCTGCTGCTGCGCCTCAACAAGGGAGTCACGTCATGACAACGTATGTCGCCGCGATTGACCAGGGCACCACCAGCACCCGCTGTATGATCTTCGACCACTCCGGCAGCGTCGTCTGCTACGACCAGAAGGAGCACGAGCAGATCTACCCCAAGCCGGGCTGGGTTGAGCATAGCCCCGATGAGATCTGGGAGCGCACCCAGAGCGTCATCCGCGGCGCCCTGCACAAGGGCAACCTGAGCGCCAGCGATATCGCCGCCGTCGGGATCACCAATCAGCGTGAGACCGCCGTGGTCTGGAATAAGAAGACCGGCAAGCCGGTCTACAATGCGATCGTCTGGCAGGATACGCGCACCGACCAGATCTGCAACGCCCTGGCCGCCGACGGCGGGCAGGACCGCTTCCGTGAGCAGGTCGGCCTGCCGCTGGCCACCTACTTCTCCGGCCCCAAGGTGCGCTGGATCCTCGATAATGTCGAGGGTGCCCGCGCCGCCGCCGAGGCCGGTGATGTGGTCTTCGGCAATATCGACACGTTCATCACCTGGCACCTCACTGGCGGCACCAACGGCGGCGTCCACATCACCGATGTGACTAACGCCTCGCGCACTATGCTCATGAACCTGGCCACCCTCGACTGGGACGACGAGATCCTGGGGATCATGGGCATCCCGCGCAAGATGCTGCCCACGATCAAGGCCAGCTCCGAGGTCTACGGCACCGCGGTCGGCGACCTGGCCGGCATCCCAGTGGCCGGCATCCTCGGCGACCAGCAGGCGGCTATGGTCGGGCAGACCTGCTACAGCCCCGGCGAGGCCAAGAATACCTACGGCACCGGCTGCTTCATGCTGCTCAACACCGGCACGAAGCCGGTGCAGTCGAAGAACGGCCTGCTCACCACCCTCTGCTACAAGTTCGGCAAGGAGCCGGCGGTCTACGCCCTGGAGGGCTCGATCGCCATCACCGGGGCCCTGGTGCAGTGGCTGCGCGACAACCTGGGCCTGATCAGCACCTCGGGCGAGGTTGAGGCCCTGGCGAACCTGGTGGAGGACAACGGCGGGATCTACTTCGTGCCGGCCTTCTCGGGCCTCTACGCGCCCTACTGGAAGAGCAGCGCCCGCGGCGCGATCGTCGGCATGACCCGCTACGTCACCAAGGGCCACCTGGGCCGCGCCGTGCTGGAGGCCACCGCCTACCAGACCCGCGAGGTGCTCGACGCCATGAACGCCGACTCCGGCGTGGATCTGACCGCCCTGAAGGTGGACGGCGGCATGGTCTTCAACAACACCCTGATGCAGTTCCAGGCCGACATCCTCGGCGTGCCGGTGATCCGGCCGAAGGTGGCGGAGACCACCGCCCTCGGCGCGGCCTACGCCGCCGGCCTGGCCGTGGGCTACTGGAGCAACACCGATGAGCTGCGCGCCAACTGGGGCGTAGACCACACCTGGACCCCGAACCTGGACGATGCCAAGCGGGCCAGCCTCTACAAGGGCTGGAAGAAGGCTGTGACGCGGACGTTCGACTGGGTGGAGTAATAGTATCTATATGATGCTCGTTGGCGGCACAGCCGCCAATGAGCATCAATAGATAATCTGGAATTTGAGGTCAGCCATGCAGATAATCTCGACCGATGTCCTAGTCATCGGCGGCGGGGCCACCGGCCTCGGCTGCGTGCGTGACCTGGCGATGCGCGGGATCCGCACCACCCTGGTGGAGAAGGGCGACCTGACGAACGGCACCACCGGGCGCTACCACGGCCTGCTCCACTCCGGCGGGCGCTACGTCACCAAGGACCCGCAGTCTGCCACTGAGTGCGCGCACGAGAACGCCATCCTGCGCCGGATTATGCCCCACTGCATTGAGGACACCTCAGGCTTCTTTGTGATCACCCCCTGGGACGACCCCAGCTACGGCGACATCTTCGCGGCGAACTGCCGCAAGACCGAGGTTCCCGTCCATGAGATCTCGGTGGCGGAGATGCTGCGCCGCGAGCCCGCCCTCAACCCGCAGATCTCGCGGGTCTTCGAGGTGCCCGACGGCTCGTCCGACTCGTTTCTGGCCGCCCACACCAACGCGCTCTCGGCCCGCGATCACGGCGCGCTGATCCTCACTTACCACCGCGTGGCCGAGCTGATCCGCGCGGGCGACCGCGTGGTCGCCGCCGTGGTCGAGGACCTGCGCACCGGCGAGCGCAAGCGCATCGACTGCGCCTTTGTGCTGAACGCCGCCGGGGCCTGGGCCGGCAAGATCGCCGCGCTGGCCGGCGTGAAGGTGACGGTTGTCCCCGGCAAGGGCACCATGGTGGCCATGAACCACCGCATGGTGAACACGGTGATCAACCGCTGCAAGCTGCCCGCCGACGGCGACATCATCGTGCCCATCCACACTGTCGCGGTGATCGGCACCACCGACATCCACGTGCCTGACCCGGACGTCTATGGGATCGAGCCCGAGGAGGTGCAGCTCATGCTTGAGGAGGGCGAGAAGCTGGTGCCCGGCTTCAAGCAGCACCGCGCCCTGCGGGCCTGGGCTGGCGTCCGCCCGCTCTACAAAGATCAGGATGTTGCCAACGACCGCGACATCAGCCGCACCTACAAACTGCTAGACCACCAGCAGCGCGACGGCGTGGATGGCATGATCTCAATCGTTGGCGGCAAGTGGACGACCTACCGGCTGATGGCGAAGGACGCGGCGGACGAGATCGCGCGTCGGCTGGGCAACACGCGGCCCTGCTACACCGCCGATGAGCCGATGCCCGTGCCCGACTTCGAGCACCGCAGCGGTAACTACGCCGGCGCTGGCGCCGAGAAGCTCTACTACCTGGGGAAGCCCCTGGCCGCCGTCGAGGAGGAGCACGCCTACGGCGACCTGATCTGCGAGTGCGAGCTCGTCTCGCGCGCCCGCATCCAGGCCGCGATCAACAGCGGCGCCAGTAACCTCGACGACATTCGTCGCGACGTGCGCATGGGCATGGGGCCGTGCCAGGGCGGCTGGTGCATCTACCGCACCACGGCCCTGCTCTACGAGCAGCGCAGCGGTATGACTGGCGATGCGTCTCAGTCCGGCATTCAACATTCAACATTCAACATTCAGCATTCCAACGCCGCCCTGCTGCACTTCCTCCAGGAGCGCTGGAAGGGCCTCACCCCGGTGCTCTGGGGCGACCAGCTGCGCCAGGCCCGCCTCGACGAGCTGATCTATGTGAGTGTGATGGGCGCCCATCGTCTGCGCGAGCACGCTGAGCAGGGTGGGGGCTTGGTGACGGATAACCCCGAGGTGGCAACAGCGTAGGGGCGCAGCAGCGGCCACCGCCCCGTCCCGCGTCGAGTGGGCCGCTGCTGCGCGACAGGTGATATATGTATGACACGATCATAATCGGCGCGGGGATCGCCGGTATGCTAGCGGCCATCGGGCGGGCCGAGGCCGGCGAGCGGGTGCTCTGCCTTGCGAAGGGCCACGGTGCCACCCACTGGGCGACCGGCTGCCTGGATCTATTCGACATCGGCGACGGCGACCCGCTCGCCGGCGTTGAGTCGCTGATCGCCGACCACCCTGACCACCCCTACGCGCTGGCTGGCGTGGACTCCGCCCAGGCCGGCGCGGGTCGCCTGCGCGCGATCTGCGAGGCCGGCGGCTACCCGCTGGTGGGCAGCCTGCGCCGCAACCTGCGGCTGCCCACTGCCGTCGGTGCCCTGCGGACGAGCTGCCTGGTGCCCGCCACTATGGCCGCCGGCGACGCGCGCCAGCTGCCCCGCCAGGGCGATGGCTTTGGCCCGCTGCTGATCGTCGGCTTCCGTGAACTGCGCGACTTCTTCCCGCCCATGATCGCCGCCAACCTGTGCGCCCAGGGCTTCGCCGCCGAGGGCGCGTACCTCCAGATGCCGCCCACGGAGCGCACGCTCGACTTTGGCACCGTCAGCGTCGCCCGCCTCTTCGACCGGCCCGAGTTCCGCGCCGATGTGGGCCGCCAGCTGCGCCAGCTGGTGCAGCGTGGCAGATACAGCCGGATCGGCATGCCGGCGGTGCTCGGGCTGGCCAACGCCACCCAGGCGGTGCGCGACCTTCAGGCGGCCTCTGG
>JBAXES010000398.1:0-4573 GCA_037140315.1 Chloroflexales bacterium | reverse complement strand
AGCAGCCACAGCCAGGCCCGCCGGCGCTCGCGCGCCAGGCCCAGCCCCGCCAGGGCCAGCCCGACCCACGGCAGCGACACGGCGGTCTCCCAGTTGATCGGCGCCGCCGGCTTTGCCGGCATGGCCGAGAGGATCCAGCCGCCGAAGAGGGCGCTGACCCGGTCGGGCAGCATAAACTGGAGCAGGTCGGGCGCGTCGGGGATGCTCGGGTTCACCGCCACAGCCAGGGCCGGGTCGCGCGCGGCGCGCAGGATGGCCACCAGGAGCGGCGCGCACAGAGCCAGCGCGGCGAGCCCCGCCAGCGCCGCGCGCTTTGCAACCGTCAGGCGCGCCGCGCGGGGGGCGCTGAGCACCACGGCCAGGCCCATCACCGCACACGCCAGCGAGATGTAGATAAACTGGTAGCCGTTATGCAGCAGCACGAAGAGCAGCGCGAGGCCGGTGAGCGGCGCCCAGCGCAGGCTGCGGCCAGGGTCGAGCGCCCGGCGCAGCGCCAGCAGCGCCAGGGGCAGCCCGCCGGTGAACACCTTCGTCAGGTGCTCGGGTAGCCCGGCGATGGTCATCGGTGCGGCCAGCACAAAGCATCCGGCGAACAGCGCCACCTCCGGCTCTAGCCCGATGTCGCACGCGAGCAGGTACATCGCGTAGCCGCTGAGCGTCAGGCTGACCAGCAGGGTGCCGTTGAGCGCCGCGGCCGGCCCCCAGGCCCAGAACGGCAGCGCGAACAGCCCGGTCACCGGGCCGGTCGAGTGGGTGAGCAGGGTCGCGCCGAGCGGGTAGTAGAGCAGCGGGGCCGCGAAGAGCGGCTGGCGGCCGAGGAGCACCTGCAGCGTGTGCCAGAGCAGGTAGAGCTCGTGGCGTGCGTCCCCTCCGTCGCTGGTGAGCGCGGTCGTGAAGTGCGCCGCGGTCGGCCAGGAGATGGCGACGCTGAGGGCGGCGTAGCAGAGGAGCGCGGCGGCGTGCGGGATCCGCCGAGCCGCCCGTAGGGCGCTCGCGATCCGGGAGGGCGTCTTGATATCGCGCATAGGAGGGATCATCAGCTGGCGCGCTATCGCATCGGCAGGTGGCATGCTGTCGGCTCGCAGCCGTGCCAGCCGCCAGGCCACGGGCGCGAAGTCACGCGAGTATACCACACCGCGTTCGTATGGGCGGAGCAGGGCCAGATCAAGCCGCCCGCCGCCGCCATGCGGCGGGGGTGCTATAATCGCCGGGATATGCGCATCGCCCTCTATAACCTGACGAGTACGACCAAGTTCGGCGGCGTCGAGAGCTTCGTCTGGGACCTCGCCCGCCAGCTGGCCGGGCGCGGCCACCAGGTCGCGGTGATCGGCGGGGCCGGGCCGCGCCGCGAGGCCGCCCCCGGCGTGCGCGTGATCACCTTCCCCTTCGTGCCGCGGTCCTTCTGGCAGGCCATCCCGCCCCTGCGCCGGGCCTACGCCGAGGCCAAGCTGCTGGAGCGCCTGACCATGGCGCTGCCCGCCCTGCCGCACCTGATCGCCGGCGGCTACGACATTATCCACATCCAGAAGCCCTACGACCTCGGCCCGGCCCTGCTGGCCGGACGGCTCGGCGGCGCGAAGGTGATCCTGGGCTGCCACGGCGAGGACTTCTACCGCGGCGACCGGCCCCTGGCCCGCCGGGTGGCCGCCGCGGTCTCCTGCTCGCGCTTCAACGCCGAGACGGTGGCCCGCCGCTACGGCTTCACGCCCACGGTGGTCTTCAATGGCATCGACACCGGCCTGTTCCGCCCCGACGGGCCGCGCGGCGAGCGCCCCGAGTCGCCCCTGCTGCTGTTCGTGGGACGGCTCCAGCCCTGGAAGGGTGTCGAGACGGCCATCCGCGCCCTGGCGCACATCCCGGCGGCGACGCTGCTGGTGGCCGGGGACGGCGAGGACCGCCCGCGCCTGGAGCGGATCGCCGCCGAGCTGGGCCTGGCGGCGCGGGTGCGCTTCCTGGGCGGCCTGGATCGCCGCGAGCTGCCCCGGCTCTACCGCTCGGCCGACCTGCTGCTGGCCACCAGCCACGCCAGTGAGACCTTCGGGATCGGCCCGGTGGAGGCCCAGGCCTGCGGGCTGCCGGTGGTGGCCAGCCGCTTCGGCGGCTTCCCCGAGGTGATCGCCGAGGGCCGCACCGGCCTCCTGGTGCCCCCGCGCGACCCGCAGGCCCTCGCCGAGGCCGTCAACGCCCTGCTGGCCGACCCGGCCCGCCGCGCGGCCATGGCCGCCGCCGCCCCGGCCTGGGCCGCCCAGTTCGCCTGGCCTGCCGTGACCGACCGCATCGAGGCGGTGTACCGCTCTATCCTATGAAGATCCTCATCGTCACCACCTACGGCTTCGACCCGGCCTTCCCCAGCCGGCCCGAGCAGCTCCAGGCCCGCGCCCTGGTCCGCCGGGGCCACCACGTCGTCGCCCACGAGTACCTCGACCGGCGCTACCCCGGCCAGTCGACCCGCCACGAGCTGCTCGGCGACGTGCCGGTACACCGCGCCGCCACCCTGGGCTTCTTCGCGCCCGAGGCCATGCTGCGCCTGCTGGCCGCCGACCGGCCCGATGTGATCCACATCCACCATATGCGCAGCCTGCTGGCCTACCAGGCCGTGCAGGTCGCCCGGCGCTTGGGCGTGCCCACCGTGCTGACGCCCCACGGCCTGCTGCACGACGGCGACCTGGTGGCAGACCGCGAGCGCCCGCTGGACGCGCCGCTGCGCTTCGACAACCTGCTGCTCAGGCCCGGCCAGCTGCTGGCCCGCCTGGCCGGGGGCGCGCACCTGCGGCGGGCCGTGCGCAACTACTGCATCCACGCGCCCCTGCTGATGATCGACCACGCCGTGGCCCTGTCCCGCCACGAGGCCGGCCTGCTCCAGCAGCTCGGCGTCGCCCCCGAAAAGATTAGCGTGCTGCCAAACGCGGTCGATCTCTCCGGCTTCTCAGCGGAGAGGCGTGGAGAGGCGCAGCCTCTCCAAAAGGATACCCCTCTCGTCCTCTTCATCGGCCAGCTGGTGCCGCGCAAGGCCTACGACCTGCTGGCCCGCGCGATGCCGCTGGTGCTGCGCGAGGTGCCGCAGGCCCGCTTCGTCTTCGTGAGCCACAACCGCCAGGGCGAGGCCGACCTGCGCCGGCTGGTGGCCGAGGGCGGCGCCGAGGCCAGCTTCGAGCTGCGCGGGCGGGTGAGCGAGGAGGAGAAGCTGGCATTGCTGCGCGAGGCCGCCGTGGTGGCCGCGCCCAGCCGCTACGAGGGCTTCGGCATCCCGCTGATCGAGGCCCAGGCCGCCGGGGCCGCCCTGGTCACCAGCGATGTCCCCGCCTGCAACGAGCTGATCACCCACGGGCACAACGGCCTGCTGAGCGCCTACAACGACCATGCGGATCTTGCGGCGGCGATCACGCTGCTGCTGCGCGACCGCGATCTGGCCCGGCGCCTGGGCGAGACCGGGCGCCGCGAGGTCTTCGCCCGCTACAGCGCGGATACGCTGGCCGCGGATCTGGAGCGCATATATACGTTGTTGGTATAGCAGCGCGCCGTAGATCCATAACGAGCGTTGAACATTGTTATGTGCGCGCTGCTGCGCCCCTACGGCCCCGTATGAATATGCGTGATACGCCCGCACAATCCGCCCTCGCCGCCGAGGCCCCGCCCGACCCGTGGCGCGTGCGCCTGATCATCCTCCTGGGCTACCTGGCCCTGGGGGTGGTCTTCACCTGGCCGCTGGCCCTGCACCTGGGCGACGGGGTGATCCAGAAGGGCGGGCTGCCGGTGGACGCCGGGCAGGGCGTGTGGAACCTCTGGTGGGCGCGCGCCGCCCTGCTGCGCGGGCAGAACCCGTTCGCCACGGCGTACCTCTTCTACCCGCTGCGGATCGACCTCTTCTTCCAGACCCTCAGCCTGCCGAACGCGATCATGGTCGCGCCGGTGCTGCTGGCGCTCGGGCCGGTGGCCGCCTTCAACACGGTGGCCCTGCTCTCGTTTGGCCTGGGCGGCTACTTCATGTATCGCATCGCCCGCGCCCTGGTGGATGACCGCGCCGCCGCGCTGCTGGCCGGGTTCGTCTTCGCCTGCGCGCCCTACCACACCCAGCGGCTCTGGAGCGGGCCGATGGAGCTGATCGCCGTCCACTGGCTGCCGATCTATGTGCTCCTGCTGATGCGCGCCCTGGCCCGGCCGAGCGTCCCGCGCCTGCTGGCCGCCGCCCTGGCCCTGCTCGTCGCCACCCTGGCCAGCCAGTACTACGGGCTCTACGCCGCCGTCTACACGGCGGGGCACGGGCTGCTGGCCGCCGCCCTGGCCCCGCGCGGCGCCCGCCTGCGCGCCCTGGGGGCCGCCGCCGCCGTGGGCGCGCTGTGGGCCGCGGGGCTGCTGCCGATGATCCTGGCCGTGGGCGGGGTGGGCGCGGCGGTGCTGGAGGACTGGTACGTGCGCCAGGTCTACCACTCGATCTCCCTGGTGGACATGGTCGCGCCGAATATTCAGCACCCGCTCTGGGGCGCCGCCGCCGCCGCCTGGCAGGGCGGGCTGCACCCCTTCGGCCTGGAGTCCGGCGCGGGCGTTGGGGTAGGGGCCTTCGCCCTGTGTCTGC
>JBAXES010000397.1:0-4584 GCA_037140315.1 Chloroflexales bacterium | reverse complement strand
GGCTCAACCCCGGCCTCTTCGAGATGGCCAACATCCGCAACCAGTGCTCGTGGGTCCACTCACAGTCGGCCGACCACGCCCCGGCCACGGCGAAGGCCGAGGATCTGGTGCGCATGGCGGTGGCCCGCGCCGATAAGCTCAAATCCCTGCCCGCCCAGACGGTCGAGGTGACGCCGAGCTGCCTCGTGATCGGCGGCGGCGTCGCCGGGATGACGGCGGCGGTGACCTTAGCCGACATGGGCATCACGACCTACCTGGTCGAGCGCGAGAGCGTGCTGGGCGGCAAGCTCAACACGCTCTCGGTGCTGGCCCCCGGCGACACGCCGGCCAGCCAGGTGCGCGAGGGGCTCGTCCACGCGGTGAGCCAGCGCCCGCGGATCAAGGTCTTCCACGGCGCCGAGGTGAGCGAGGTCGAGGGCTACGTGGGCAACTTCCGGGTCACGCTCGACGAGGGCGTGGGCGGCGAGGTCACGCAGCTCCAGGTCGGCACGATGATCGTGGCCACCGGCTACCGCGAGGCCGACCTGCGCGGGCGCTACGGCTACGGCGACGACCCGCGGGTGATCACGCAGCTGGAGCTGGAGCGCCGCCTGCGCGACGGGACGCTCGGTGCGCCGCGCTCGGTGGTGATGGTCAACTGCGCCGGGTCGATGGACGCGACCAACCCGGCCTGCTGCCGGATCGGCTGCACGATCGCGGTGAAGAACGCGCGCGCGCTGCGCCGGGCCGCCCCCGAGGCGCGCATCTTTATGCTCTACCAGGACATGCGCGTGTACGGCAAGGGGCAGGAGGAGTACTTCACGCGGATGGTCGAGGAGGTGCAGCCGTTCCGCGTCCGCTACGACGGCGCGCGCCCGCCCGAGGTGCGCGTGCGCGGCAGGGGCCTGGCGGTCACCGTCCACGACACGCTGCTGCGCGAGGATCTGGCCATCGAGGCCGACCTGGTCGTGCTCACGGCGGCGCTGCAGGGCGACGCGCAGACGCCCCGGCTCAAGCAGATGCTCAAGGTGTCCACCGACGCCCAGGGCTTCTACAGCGAGGCCCACGCCAAGATCCGCCCGCTCGACTTCACCACCGACGGGGTCTACCTGTGCGGGGCCGACCACTACCCGCGCACGATCCCCGACACGATCGCCCAGGCGGCAGGCGCGGCCTCGCGCGCGGCCATCCCGCTGCTGCGCGGCCGGGTGACCGTCGAGCCGATCGTCGCCGAGGTTGACCCGCTGGCCTGCTCGGGCTGCGGCGACTGTGTGCCGCACTGCCCGTATGGGGCGATGGACCTGGATATCACGCGCGGCATCGTCAGCATCGCCGAGGTGCTGTGCAAGGGCTGCGGGACCTGTGTCGCGGCCTGCCCCTCGGGCGCGCTCCAGCAGCGCGGCTTCAGCGACAACCAGGTGCTGGCGATGATCGAGGCGGCCTGGCCGCAATGATAGGGCTGCGCCCCAGAACTAGTTTTTTGTGGATGTCTGGTGCCTTCGGCGCCAGACATCCACAAAAAAAGATGGTTTGGGAGTAGGGGACACCGAACAATGGAATCTACGTTCGAGCCGAAGATCCTGGGCATGCTCTGCAGCTGGTGCGCCTACGCGGGCGCCGACACGGCCGGGGTGAGCCGCGCGCAGTACCCGCCGAACATCCGCATCGTGCGCGTGATGTGCAGCGGCAGGATCGACCCGCTCTTTATCGCCCGCGCCTTCGAGAACGGCGCCGACGGGGTGCTGGTGGCCGGCTGCCACCAGGGCGACTGTCACTATATCTCGGGGAACAACTACGCGCAGGAGCGGATCGTGTCGTTTGGCAGCCTGCTCGACTTCTTCGGCATCGACCAGCGCCGGCTGAAGCTGGCCTGGGTGTCGGCGTCGGAGGGGGCGCGCTTCGCCAGCGTGGTGGCCGAGATGACCGAGGAGCTACGGGCGCTCGGGCCGCTCCGGCTGAGGGTACAGTGATGGCAACCAAGATTGAGGACCAGCTCCGGGCGCGGGCGCGCGCCCTGCTGGCCGAGGGCACGGTCGAGGTGTTCGTGGGCTACCGCCAGGGCTCGAACCCGCTGCGGGTGGCGCCCTTCGTCGCCCGCACCCCCGCCGAGGCCGAGCGGCTGGTCTGGAACGCGGTCTGCGTGCCGAACCTGGCCGGCACCCTGCTCAAGCACGCCGGCCGGCGCGTGGGCGTCGCCCTGAAGGGCTGCGATGTGCGCTCGGTGGCCGAGCTCATCCGGCAGCACCAGCTTGAGCGCGGGCGCCTGCATATTGTCGGCGTGGCCTGCCAGGGCATGGCCGACCCCGAGCAGCTCGCCGCCTCGGCCGAGGGGGCGGTGAGCGAGCTGACCGAGGATGGCAACGAGCTGCTGCTCAGCGTCGGCGCCGAGCTGATCCGGCACCCGCAGGACGGCGTGCGGCTCGCCAAGTGCGCGACCTGCACGAGCCAGACCCCCGAGCTGTACGACGAGCTGCTGGGCGAGGCCCCGCCCGCCGCGCCCGCCGGCAACCGCCGCGCCGGGCTGATCGCCCTTGAGGCGCTCGACGCGCCCGGCCGGCTGGCCTTCTGGAGCGAGCAGCTGAGCAAGTGTACGCTCTGCTACGCCTGCCAGACGGTCTGCCCGCTCTGCTACTGCAAGCAGTGCCCGCTGACCCTCCCGCGCGACGACCCGAAGCGGCAGACCCGCGAGCCGACAAGCGTGTTCTCCTACCACCTGATGCGCGCCCACCACCTGTCCGGGCGCTGCACCGGCTGCGACGAGTGCGAGCGGGTCTGCCCCGAGGATATCCCGCTCAGCCTGATCTGCCGCAAGATCGAGCAGGACCGGAGGACGCGATGACGATCACGATGCGCGCGGGCGTCGAGCCCGACGAGCTGCTGCGTAAGGTCGAGACCCTGAGCGGGCAGCGCCTGGCCGACTGCTACCAGTGCGGCACCTGCGCGGCCAGCTGCCCGCTGCGCGGGTCGATGGATCTGGGGCCGGACGCGCTGATCAGCCACCTGCGCTTCGGCCTGCCGGGGGTGCTCGACCGCCGCACCTCCTGGGTCTGCGTGGGCTGCGATGGCTGCGTCGAGCGCTGCCCGCGGAATATCGACGTGGCCCGGGTGATGGCGGCCCTGCGCCAGATCCGCATCCAGGAGAGCGGCGACCAGCTGGCGGTGTCGCAGCTGCCCGCGGCGGCCCTGCGCGAGCTGCCGGCGATCGCCCTGGTCGCCAGCATGCGCCGGCACACGGGATGAGACGTCTTTTGGGGCTGCGCCCCAGACCTGCTTTTGTGTATGGCTTGGGCGGCTTCGCCGCCCAAGCCATACACAAAAAAGTATAGCGTGGGGGCGGCAAAGCCGCCCCCACACCCCCACCGGCAGGGAGAACATAGGATCTAGCATGCAGATAGCCTACTATCCCGGATGTACAATCAAGGCCTCGGCGCGCCAGCACGAGGGCGCGGCGCTGGCGGTGCTGCGCGCCCTGGGCGTCGAGCTGCGCGAGATGGCGGAGTGGAACTGCTGCGGCGTGGTCCACTCGCTCACCAGCGACAATCTGATCCGCCACATGGCCCCGGTGCGGGTCTTCGCCCGGCTGCGCGAGCAGGGCGCGGACGAGGTAGCGACCCTCTGCGATATGTGCTTCAACACGCTGGCGCGGGCCAACCTGCACGCGCGCCAGCAGCCGGAGCAGATCGCGGCGATCAGCGTCACCAGCGGGGACGAGCTGAGCTACGACGGCGGGGCCGGCGTGCTGCACCTGCTTCAGGTGCTGCACGACCGGGTGGGCCTAGCGGCGATCCGGGCGCGCGTGCGCCGCCCGCTGCGCGGCCTGCGCGTCTATCCCTACTACGGCTGCAAGCTGCTGCGCCCTGCCGAAGTCGGCATTGATGACCCCGAGACGCCGGCGGTGCTGCGCGACCTGATGCAGGCTTTGGGCGCGACGGTGGTCGAGGGCTCGCTCCAGACCCAGTGCTGCGGGGCGTACCACGTGGTTGACCACGCCGAGATTGTGACGGGGCGCGTGGCGGCGACGGTGGATCAGGCCAGCGCGGGCGGTGCCGAGGCGATCGTGCTTTCGTGCCCGCTCTGCCACTACAATTTCGACACGCTGCAAGCCGTATCTGGTGCGCCGCTGCCGGTCTTTTACTACACCCAGCTCATGGGCATCGCCTTCGGGCTGGAGCCAGACCAGCTTGGTCTGGAAGAGCAGCAGATCGCCCTGCTGCCGCTGCTCCAGCGCCACAACCTCGTCCACGTGAAAGGAGAACAGGCATGACTGAGCGCGCCCCACTCATTAGTATGCAGCTGATGGGAAAAGACTACAGTGTGCCGAGCGGGCTGACGATCATGGCGGCGATTGAGTACGCCGGTTACAAGCTGGTGCGCGGGGCTGGCTGCCGTGGCGGATTCTGCGGAGCCTGCCCGACGCTCTACCGCCGCGCCGACAGCCACCGAATCTTCACTGCCCTGGCCTGCCAGACGCTGGTCGAAGATGGGATGTGCTTGGTCCAGATGCCCTTTGTGCCGCTGATAACGAAACCCTACGAGCTGCAGACGATTACGCCGCGACCAAACACGCTGCTGCAGCACTTCCCCGAGATTGCCGGCTGCGTCGCC
>JBAXES010000396.1:0-4588 GCA_037140315.1 Chloroflexales bacterium | reverse complement strand
GTCGAGCCGGGCAACATTATTGTTCGCCAGTGCGGCACCAAGATCAAGCCCGGCAAAAACGTCGGCCTCGGTCGCGACTACACGATCTACGCGATGGTCGAGGGCCACGTTGAGTTTAAGTTTGTCTCGCGCGGCCAGAAGATGGTCAGCGTGATCCCGGTTGCGCCGTCGGCCCAGCCGGCCGCCGCCGCCGACTAGCCGGCAGCCCACCACGAAGCTATCGGGCAGGTACCCCGGCCGCGGCCGGCCCCTCCCAGAATATGGAGCACTACGGTGAAGAGTGGAATCCACCCCAAGTATCACACCGAAGGTATTGTCTGCACGACCTGCGGTACCCACTGGATGATCGGCTCGACGCGCCCCAACATGCGCGTTGAGATCTGCGCGAACTGCCACCCGTTCTACACGGGCGAGCAGCGCATCGTGGACACCGCCGGCCAGGTCGACCGCTTTATGAAGCGGCTCAGCGCGGCCCAGGATCGCCAGGCCAACATCGAGAAGCAGCGCAGCGCGCGCAGCGCGCCCGCCCCGAAGAAGAGCCTGCTCAAGGAGCTCTACGGCGACGAGGCCTAGACTCTAAAACACAGAGGGGGGGCGGGCCACACGGTGGCCCGCCCCCCCTCTGTATTTAGCGGGGAGGCTCGGAGGGGCCGCAGGCCCCGCCGAGAAATCCTTCACGGCTCTGTTGGCGGAGTGGCCGCGGCCGCGCTGTAAAGCGCGGCCATGCGCCCGCCGTGGGCGGCCACCTCGGCGCGCAGCTCGGGCGGGGCGAGCACCTCCACATCGGCGCCCCAGCCGAGCACCCAGGGCATGACCTCGCGGATGCCGCCGATGGTCATCAGCAGGTCGCAGCCGGAGTCGGCGCGCTCGATCAGGCGCTGGCTGTGGTGCCAGAGGCTCTCGCGCACCCGCGGGGCCGCCTCGGCGCTGAAGCGCAGGTGGACGCTCACCTCGGCATCGTCGATCACGCCCCAGGCGTTGCCGAGGAATGTGTATGGGCTGAAGTCCTCGGGGATGGCGTAGTGCTCGTCGAGCAGGTCGGCCCGCTCGATCCGCTCGATCTTGAAGGTGCGGATCGCGTCGCGCAGCCGGTCGTACCCGATCACGTAGGCGGCCGGCGTGCTGCGCGAGACTTCCAGGAAGTAGGGTGCCATCACGCGCTCGGTGCTGGCCCGGTTCGGCGCGCGGTAGCGCAGCAGCACCAGGCGCCGATCTGCCCACGCGCGGGTGAGCACCTCGAGGGTGCGGATGTAGTCGGAGCGCACTGGGCGGGCCCGAACCACGTCGGCGGCCTGGGCGATGTGCGCCGAGATCGTCTGGTCGGGCAGCCCGGCGGCCAGCTTGTCGAGGGCCGAGACAATGTGGGGGTTGTGCTCGTCGCTGTGGTGGGCGAGCAGCCGCGCCGCGAAGTAGAGGGCGATCGCCTCGTTGAGGTTGAGGCGGACGGTTGAGAGGTAGGCGGCCCGGTCGATCCCGAAGCGCCCGCGATCCTCCCAGACCGGCACGCCCATCTCGTGGAGGGCCATGAGATCGCGGTAGATCGTGCGGCGGGCCACCCCGCAGTCATCGGCCATATCGCTCACGCGCAGGCCGCCGGGGGTGTTGTAGAGCCGGTGCTCGATCCGCCGCAGGCGGGCGGCCTTGCTGCGGATCCGGTCGTCATCCTCGGCCACGGGCGCCCCTGTGGCTAGAAGATGAAGTAGGCGGCGATCATGCCGACGAAGAGCAGCCCGCCCCAGAAGGCGATCATCAGCAGGTCGCGCCGGACGTAGGCGTAGTCGCGCGTGTAGTCCGGCGGCTCGATCACCCTGGCCGACGAGCGGCGCTGCTGCGTGCGCACCGGCTGGCGGCGGCGCTGGCTGCGGGTTGTGGTGGGCATCGCTGTCTCCCCTGGCTGATCAGTGCACGGCCACATATGGCCGAAGGACGGCACACTCGGGGCATTATACCATGCCCAACCCCGCAGCTTGCGCAGCCTCGCAACTACCGCTATCATAGCCCCCTATGACTCGACTAGGTATTTTTGGGGGCGGCCAGCTCGCCCAGATGCTCACACAGGCCGCCATCTCGCTCGGCGTGGAGACGGTGATCTTCGAGCGGGACACCGACAGCCCCGCCGGTCGGCTGACCCATGCCGAGATCGTTGGGGCCTGGGATGACCCCGCCCTGCTCGACCTGTTCGCTCGCCGGTGCGACCTGGTGACGCTCGAGAATGAATTTGTCGATGCCGCGATCTTGGCCGGGCTGGAGGCGCGCGGGCTGCCGGTCTACCCCAGCGCGACGACCCTGGCGCTGGTTCAGGACAAGCTGCTCCAGAAGGAGCGTATCGCGGCGGCGGGGCTGCGGGTGCCCGCCTTCCGCCGCGTCGACTCTCCCGATGATTTGCCGGCCGTCGCCGCTGCCCTGGGCTGGCCGCTGCTGCTCAAGGCTCGCCGCAATGGCTACGACGGCTATGGGAACGCCACCCTGCGCGGCCCCGCCGATGTGCTGTCGGCATGGGATCGGCTCGCCTGCGGCGGCAGCCCGCTGCTCGCCGAGGCGTTTGTGCCCTTCGTGCGCGAGCTGGCGGTGATGGTGGTGCGCGGGCGCGACGGCGCGGCGCGGGCCTACCCGGTGGTAGAGACGGTGCAGCGGCAGCATATCTGCCACCTTGTGCGCGCCCCGGCACCGATCCCGGCGGCTGCGGCGGCCGAGGCGGCAGCCCTGGGGCTGGCCGCCGTGGAGGCGGTGGGCGGCGTGGGTGTCTTCGGCGTCGAGCTGTTTGTCCTGGAGGATGGCCAGATCCTATTCAACGAGCTGGCACCGCGGCCGCACAACTCCGGCCACTACACGATTGAGGCTTGCATCGCCTCGCAGTTCGAGAACCACCTGCGCGCAGTGATCGGCTGGCCTCTGGCCCCCACCGACATGCGCGCCCCGGCGGCGGCGATGGTGAACCTGCTCGGCCGGCGGGCCGGGCCGGTTGGCCCCAATGCCCTGCGGGCCGCCCTGGATGTGCCGGGCACCCACCTGCACCTCTACGGCAAGCGCGTGTCGCGGGTGGGCCGCAAGATGGGCCATGTCACCGCCCTGGGCGCGACCCTCGCCGAGGCCGAGGAGCTGGCGCTGCGCGCGGCGGATCTCGTAGATGTCTAAGGTATGACTGATTGAATATGCCAGTACTTGGGGGGGCTGAATGATCGGAATTGTGATGGGGAGCGACAGCGACCTGCCGACGATGCAGGGCGCGGCCGACGTGTGTCGGGAGTTCGGCGTGGCCTACGAGCTGCGGGTGGTCTCGGCGCATCGTACGCCGCAGGACATGGCCGAGTACGGGGCGCGGGCTCACACCCGTGGCCTGCGCGTGATCATTGCCGGGGCGGGCGGGGCAGCCCACCTGCCTGGTATGCTCGCCGCCTACTCGCCCCTGCCGGTGATCGGCGTGCCCGTGCAGAGCAAGGCGCTCAGCGGACTCGACTCGCTGCTCTCGATCGTGCAGATGCCGGCGGGCGTGCCGGTGGCCACCGTCGCCATCGGCGGCGGGCGCAACGCTGGCCTGCTGGCGGTGCAGATCCTGGCGGTGTCCGACCCGGCCCTGCTTGATAAGCTGATCGCCTATAAGCAGGGCCTCGCCGAGCAGTCGCGGGCAAAAAACGTCAATCTGTAGGGGCGCAGCAGCAGGGGAGCGCCCTGGCGCTCCCCTGCTGCTGCGCCCCTACGGATTCATATACCCCTCCGCATTCTCGATGATTACGAGGTAGCCCGCCTCGGTGGCGCGGAAGCGCATATGCCGCGGGGCCACAGGCAGCCCTCGGCGTCGCAGGTCGGCGTGGACCATGGCCTGGATGTCGCCCCAGAGCCCGGCCTCGCCGCGGTAGTAGCGGCGCAGCAGGCTGGCCAGCTCTGTGCCTGCATCCCAGGTGATCGCCCCATCCATGGGTCACGTCCTCTTCTTCTCGGCGGCGTGCCGCAGATTGCTCGCGGATGCCTGCTCGGTCTCCTGGCGCTCGGTGCCGGCCTGCCGCTCATCGTGGGCGGCCTTGATCAGGGCGCAGACCTCGGCCGGGTCATCGCAGAGGGTGAGCAGACTGAGGTCGGTCTCGCTCACCTTGCCGCCGGGGAGCATCGTATCGCGCACCCAGCTGATCAGGCCCGCCCAGTAGGCCGAGTCGAAGAGCACGATCGGGAAGTTGTGAACCTTGCCCGTCTGGATGAGGGTGAGGGCCTCGAACAGCTCGTCGAGGGTGCCGAATCCGCCGGGGAAGATCACGAAGGCTGAGGCGTACTTGACGAACATTGTTTTGCGGACGAAGAAGTAGCGGAAGCCGATCTCAAGGTCGACGTATTTATTGGCCCCGGTCTCGAAGGGCAGTTCGATCGTGCAGCCGATCGACGGGCCGCCGGCCTCGCGGGCCCCGCGGTTGGCCGCCTCCATCAGGCCTGGCCCGCCGCCGGTGATGATCGCGAATCCCTCCTTCGCCAGCAGGCGTGCGGTCTCCACGGCGGCGGTGTAGGTCGGGTCGCCCTCACGGACGCGGGCCGAGCCGAAGATCGTCACCGCCTGCCCGGTGCCGGCCAGCGTGTCGAAGCCCTCGACAAACTCGCCCAT
>JBAXES010000395.1:0-4599 GCA_037140315.1 Chloroflexales bacterium | reverse complement strand
GGAAGTGTAGCCGATGAGCGCGTATCCATCAAATGAAGATGGACAGAGTACTAGTGCAGCTTTCTGAAAGTCCGTACTGGGTTGGCTGATCAACCTCACCCCCAGCCCCCCTCTCCGCACGGGTGGCTGGTAGAAGATAGGAGAGCACAAGCGTCGCGGTGTTGCGCTGAGCGCTAGCGCTTAGCGTAGCGCCGCGACGCTTGTTGGGCGTTACCAGGCAGTGAGGCGTTGCCCCAGGTATAGGCCAGGGCCCCACCAACAGCGAGTGCTAGCACAATCAAGGTCGCGATGGCAAGCATTTGGCCCGGCCTACCGTCGGAGAACCCTTTGAGGATGGCGCTGGTGCGGATGTAGGCAAAGAGATTCCAGCTCGGCAAAAGGCTGCGGGTGAGGAAGAACTCAGTCGGCGACAGCGCGCCGATGCCCAGTGGTGTGCGGTCGGGGAAGTAGCGGAACTCGTAACGGATAAGCTGCATCAGCATCCATAGGCTTAGCGCCAGTGAGCTGAATACCACCAGGAGCTGCTTTCTCCAGGCCAGCAGCCGCTCGTAGACTAGGGCCAGGCCGATCGCGCACCAGGGCACGAGCGAAGTAAGGCGGCGCAGGCCAAACGCCCCGCTGCCGTGCCAGTCGCTGATGATCGAGTTGTAGAAGAGATACGTGCCACACGAGAGCAGCAGCCCCGCCATCATCCAGCGGTCGTGACGCCAGAGCAGCGTCAGGCCGATAGCGCCAACGAACATTGCTGGCGTCCAGACGAGCAGGCCATAGGGGGCGAAGAGAATCTCAGCGAGGTGTGACACGAGCACGATAGAGGGCGTCGCTTCGGGCTTGATCAGCGGGCTGCCGTAGATGATCGCCCATGCGATCATTTGTGGCGAGAAGACCAGCAGGGCAGCGAGAGCGGCCAGGGCTAGCCGTGGGATGTAGGCCGCCAGCCGTCGCCAGCCACCTGTCCGCCAGGCCACCGGAGCCTGATGTAACAGCGTTACCAGCGGCAGTATGAGCAGCACCGCACAGGCCCAGTAAACCAGGGTCACGAGCCCGGCGGCCAGGCCCAGCACCAGCCAGCGCGACACGCTCTCCTGCTCCTCCAGGCGTACCCAGGCGAGCAAGAAGAGCGCCGTGCTTGCGGCGCTCAGGCCATGGGCGAAGCTGCCCAGGCGCATGCTGTAGTACCAGAGGGTTGAGCAGAAGAAGACGGTCAACACCGCCAGTGTGGCAGCCCCAGGTGAGACCCAGCGCCGGCAGATCCGATAGGTGACAATCAGCAGCAGTAGAACCGAGAGCGCGGTGGTGAGCATAGCGGCGGTGACATAGGGCAGCGAGTAGCCATCGGCCGACCAGGGCGTGGGCAGCGTACGCAAGATAGCGTGAGTCAGGCCATAGAGCGGCATCCAGATCAGGGCCGGCCCGATCGACCAGGGATTGGGGAGCAGCCCGGTGGCTGGGATGGCTGACCAGGCGGCCCCGCGCCAGAGGACGGCGTACTCATTGGCAAAGCTCAGGTCGCCGTCAACAACGATTGAGCGCACATAGGCGAAGTAGCCGTTCCCATCGCTGTAGACCGCAGGCGAGAAGGTGAGCAGCACAATTGCTGCAAAGCTGAGCGCCAGCCAGATGATCGCGCGGCGGTCGGTTGTCGGCAGGATGCGCGGCACCCTGGTGGCTATCTGGAGGATCACCCAAGCGGCCAGCAGGGTTATGGCGACGTGCCAAACGAGGGTGGCGAGTAGCAGCGGCGACACCGCCAGGAGCCGGCTGAGGGCGAATAGCGTCAGGGCTGTGAGGGTGATAGCTCCTGAGCTGATCGCGCGGCGTCCGGGACGCCCAAACGCCAGCGCCAGCAGTAGCAGCGTAAGCGGGAGCTGTGGAAAGGTGAGAAGCTCGCTGAGCACTCCGCTGATCGGGGGGGGCGCTACCTCGTCCAGACGCGCCTGCCAGAGCACCACTCCTAGCTCACGCGGGTCGGCAGAGGGGTAGTGCGGACTCTCTAGATCCACCACTAGGTCGCCGACCGGATGCGTGGGCACCAGCAGGGTGTAGCGGCGGATTGATGTACCGACCGGCAGCGGGCCGGTCGGTACATCCGCCATTGTCAGGCTAACAGTCTGCATATGAGCTGGGTCGGGCACCGACATCCAGAGACTCAGCAGCGCGCTGTCCGAGGGCGGGGGTGCCCAGAAGCGTAGGTTCGAGCGCGTCGGCATCGACCAGCGAAAGGTTCGCCCGCCGTAGTAGTCACTCCGCTCACGGTCGTGGAATCCGCGCACGATATTGCCGTCATCGGGGCTGCCGATCTGTGCCACCTGGACACGCCGCGCCGCTTGCTGCCAGAGCGCCAACGCCCCGATGATGACTGTCACCGTGAGTATGAAGAGGATCGAGCCGCCTGCTAGCGATCGCCGTGACTTTCCTAATCCGCGTGTCGACATAACATTCTGGACTCGTATCACTGGGCGCTCATCGCCCAGTCGGGGAGGTAGGCCGGGTCGCGCCGCGCCTTCTTGCCCAGCAGCGAGAGCGAGATCCGGCGGTACTCGTCCTGCTCGTCGCGCTGGATGTAGCCGTCGGCCACCAGGCGCTCGACCAGATCGTCGATGGCGCTCTGGGCCAGGTGGCGCAGGGCGCCGAACTCGGGGCAGCGGTCAGGCTCCACCGGGCTGCTGCTGGAGCCCTTGAGCACGCGGGCCAGGCCGCTGCGGCCGAGGGGGAAGGGCAGGTTGCTCAGCCCGTCCAGGGCCCGCTGCGCATCGCTGCGCGGGTCCTCGTCGTCACGCGCGGGGATAGGCTGCGGCGCGGCGCGGGCCGCGCGGGCGGTGATCCCCGATCGCAGCCCGAGGTTCGGCGCGCAGATGTCGCAGGCCGTCTTGCAGCGGGCGAGGCGCTGGCCGAAGTGGGCGGCGATGCTGCGGTGGCGGCACTCGCTGGCCCGCGCGTAGGTGGCCACCGCGTCCACGCGCTGGATCTGGCGCTCCTGGTAGTCGGCCAGCAGCGCGTCGATGCGCGCGGCCACGTCGGGCGGCGCAGCCAGCTGCTCGATCAGCACCTGGCGCGGGCCACCGCGGTAGCGCAGGTAGCCCGCATCGTGCCAGCGCAGCAGCTCGCCCTCCAGGTCGGCCGGCGGCCAGCCGGCCCGCTCGGCCAGCAGCAGCAGGTCAACCTCCTGCCAGACCCCGGCCCCCAGCCCGGCCAGGGCCGCGATCTGCTCGGCGTCGACATCGGGCGGCGGCGCGCCGGTCAGGCTCAGGCTGGCCGTCTCCGGGATGTCGAAGTGACGCCGCAGCAGCCCCACTCGCTCCAGCATGCTCAGCCCCACCCGCACCAGGGTGTCGTCGTCGCCCGGCAGCGCCCGCTGGACCCGCTCCAGGTCAACCACGTCGTAGGCGCCGCGCATCTGCTGGCGGATCGCCTTGTACAGGGCGCGCAGCTGGTCGCGGGTGATCGCCTCCTCCTGAAGCCACGTGGTCAGGCGGGCCTTGTCGCTGGCGGCGTAGAGCAGCACGCAGCGCGCCGGCTGGCCGTCGCGCCCGGCGCGGCCCGCCTCCTGGTAGTAGGCCTCCACCGACTGCGGCAGGTTGTAGTGGATGATCGCCCGGATGTCGGCCTTGTCGATGCCCATGCCGAAGGCCACTGTGGCCACCAGCACGCGGGTCTGCCCGCGCATAAAGCGCTCCTGCGCGGCGGCGCGGTCGGCGACCTGGGCGTGGTAGTGGTCGGCAGACACCCCGGCGGCGCGCAGCACCTCGGCCAGCTCCTCGCAGGCCTGGCGCGCCCGCGCGTACACGATGATTGGCCCGGCGATCTCGCGGCAGAGCTGGACGAGGGCCTGCTGCTTCTCGTCCCGGCTGGTGGCCCGCAGCACCTGGAAGTAGAGGTTCGGCCGGAAGACCGAGGCCAGCACCGCCTCGCTCTCGCCGAGGATCTGCGCGACCTCGGCCTGCGTCTCCTGCGACGCCGTGGCGGTCAGGGCCAGCAGCGGCGGTCGGCCCAGCTCGTCGAGGGCCTGGCCGATGAAGAGGTAGTCGGGGCGGAAGCTCAGCCCCCACAGGCTCAGGCAGTGGACCTCGTCCACCACAAAGAGCGAGACGCCGCAGCGCTTAAGGGCGTGCAGGAAGGCCCGCTGGCGCAGCCGCTCGGGGGCGATGTAGACCAGCTTGTACTCGCCGGCGGCGATCCCGCGCAGGCGCGCGCTCAGCTCGCGGGTGCTCAGGGTCGAGTTGATCAGGGTCGAGCGCTCGCGCACGGCCTCGGACATGCCGTCGAGCTGGTCCTTCATCAGCGCGATCAGCGGGCTCACCACCACGGTGGCCTGGGGCAGCAGCATGGCCGGTAGCTGGTAGGTGAGCGACTTGCCGGCGCCGGTGGGCATCACGGCCATCGTGCGCACGCCGTTGAGCACGTTGTGGATGACGCGGGCCTGGTTGGGCCGGAACTCGTGCAGGCCGAACGAGTCGCGCAGCATGCGGTACGCTGTGTCGGGCAGCGGGGGCGCGGGCGCTGGGGCCGGCTCGGGCAGGTCGGGGGCGTCCGCCTTGGCCCGCTCGACCGGGCCAGCCTGCTCAGCGAGCTAGGCCTGCGCTTCGAGCGGGCCAAGGC
>JBAXES010000394.1:0-4604 GCA_037140315.1 Chloroflexales bacterium | reverse complement strand
CACTTCTACGAGGGCTACTCGATGCAGGAGGTGGCCTTCCCCGTGCGCGTGCTCAAGGCCCTCGGCTGCGATACGCTGATCGTCACCAACGCCGCCGGCGGCCTGCGCCCCGACTGGCAGGTGGGCGATATTATGCGCATCAGCGACCAGATCTTTCTGCCGGGCATGGTCGGCAACCACCCGCTGCGCGGCGAGAATGACGACCGGCTGGGCCCGCGCTTCCCCGGCGTGGTCGGCGCGTTCGCGCACGATCTGGTGCCCCTGGCCCGCACAGTGGCCGCCGCCCAGGGCACAACCCTGCGCGAGGGGGTCTACTGCATGCTCTCCGGGCCGGCCTTCGAGAGCGCCGCCGAGATCCGCATGCTGCGGGTCTGGGGCGCCGACGCCGTCGGCATGTCCACGGCCCCCGAGGTGATCGTCGCCATCCACGGCGGCATGCGCGTCCTCGGCTTCTCGCTGATCACCAACCTGGCGCTGCCCGACGGCCCGGCGGCGAACCACGCCGAGGTGCTTGAGGCCGGCGCGCAGGCCAAGCCGCGGTTCTCCGCGCTCATCCGCGGCATCCTCGCTGGCATGTAAGCGATCCGGGGCGGGCTGGGCCTGCTCACCCCACCCGATCTGTATCCCAATGGAGGAGTTGGTATGGCCGATCTCACGCCCCTCGATGCAGTCGCCGGGTTCGATGCGCCGCTCCGTAAGCAGCTGGCCGACTCATTCTGGATCACCAGCGCCGAAGAGTTCCACAGCGTCGTCCGATCGAGCAACCAGCAGTATGGGAGCGGGCGCAAGGCGCTGGCGGTGGCCCTCAGCGTGGACGAGGCCCAGGTCAAGGCCCTCGCCGACGCGGTTCGCGCCGCACTGCCCGCCGACACGCCCTTCTCCATCCCGACCGACATCGAGGCGGGGGCCGGCCTGATTATGGACGGCGTGCCCGAGATCGACGCTAGCTCGTTCGCTGCGGTGGCCGATCTGCCCGAGGCCGTCGAGCCGCTCACCCTCGCCAAGGGTGTCCCCGCCCCGCAGAGCCAGGGCAAGCGCAACACCTGCGTGGCCTTCTCCCTGGCCGCGATCACCCAGATCCTCAGCGGCGACCCGACCGACCTCTCGGAGCAGTTCCTCTACTACCTCTGCAAGGAGAAGGACGGCATCAAGGGCGATGTGGGCACCAACCCGGCCCTGGCCATCCAGCTGCTGCGCGATGTGGGCATCTGCACCGAGCCGACGTGGCCCTACCACCCCGACCCGGACAGCGCCCTGCCCGGCGGGCCCAAGCCGCCCGACCCGGCCTACGCCGAGGCGAAGCGGCACCGGATCAGCGGATTCAGCCAGATCCCGGCGAAGGGCACCGCTGGCGTGAGCCAGATCCAGAGCCAGCTCGCCCAGGGCAAGCCCGTGATGATCGGCATGCCGATCTACGAGCACTGGACGGGATCGACCCAGGCGACGCTGCTGGGCCGGCTGCGCTTCCCGCTGCCGGGCGAGCGCATGGCGGGCGGCCACGCCATGTGCGTGGTGGGCTACCGCACCGACGCCAGCGCGCCCGGCGGCGGCTACTTCATCGTGCGCAACAGCTGGGGCACCGAGTGGGGCAAGGACAACCGCGACGGCCCCGGCTACTGCCATATGCCCTATCTGCTGGTGGCCCGCCAGAATATGGTAGCCTTCGTCGCCGACGGGGTGGTGACAGAGCAGGTGCTCAAGCCGGCCGCGCCCGGATCGTTCCACGGCATCCCGAACTCTGCGCGGCTCGGGGGATCTGCGGCGGCCGACGACGGGATCGCGGCGATCTACGCCGAGGTGCAGGAGATCAAAGACCGCGTCGATGGCCTGGCCGCCAGGCTCCAGGCGCTGCTGGGCGGAGGAGCGGCGGACGCCGCCGCCCCGCCGGTGGCGGACGAGGCTGCCCCGCAGACGGACTCCGCGCCTCCCCCGGTGCCCGCCGCGCCCGTCGAGGACGGCTACACCGCGCCGCTGGTCTTCATAAGCAGAGGGGCCACCGAGGGCAGCGAGCAGCTCTACCCCAACGGCATCGACGGCAGCAGCGGCATGCCCCTGCTGCAGATCGATGCGGCCACGGCGGCCCGCCTGGCCCAGGGGCTTGAGCCCGAGCCAACGGAGATGACCAACCTCTACAAGAACAAGCAGATCGACGCCAGCGGCGGCCACTTCGGCACGGTGGCCGACGCCAACCAGAGCAAGGTCGAGGAGGCCCGTTGGGCGGTGGTGGTGAGCGCAGTCGAAAGCGTCGATGTGATCAAGGCCCTCTGGCCGCTCATCCAGCACCGCATGCGCCAGATGGGCTACACCAAGCTCGACTTCGACTTCCAGTCGAGCGACGCCAACTGCGGGGCCTGGCTGGGCCGCCACTCCGACGGCTTCAAGAAGACCTTGGCCGACTCCTGGGGCGAGGTGCCGCCGGTGCTGCTGGTGCGCCCCGGCGAGCGGGTCAACGCCTGGCTGGCCCGCCACGGCGTGGCCCAGGGGCCGGTGGACCCCAAGCGCGGCGTGCCCTTCTACCTGATGATCGCATCGCGCCCCGGCCCACTTAACGCCGACGACAAGGCATTCATCCCGCTGAACTTCCAGTACGAGCTAGACATCTTCTGGGGCGTGGGCCGACTGATCTTCAGCGACGTTAGCGGCCAGCACCGCCTGAAGGCATACACCGACTACGCCAATAGCGTGGTGGACTGGGAGAGCAACGCCAGCGCGGCGGCACAGCTGCGCAAGGAGATCACCTTCTTCGGCACCAGGCACGAGGAGGACACATCGACCATCCGCAGCGCCGACGAGCTGATCACCCCGCTGGTGGATTGGAGCAAGACCAGCAAGATCGCCACCGAGAAGGGCATCGGCCAGACGGTCTATCTGGCCGAGCAGGCCACCCGCAGCAACCTAGAGAAGCTGCTGAGCGCCGACAAGGCGCCGGCCCTGCTCTTCACCGCCAGCCACGGCATCGGCCTGCCGCTGAGCGACGACCGCCTGGTGATGCACCAGGGGGCCCTGGTGACCGCCGACTTCGGCGGCTTCGGCAGCATCAAGCGCGAGCACTGGGTGGCCGGCGAGGACCTCGACGGCATGGCCAAGGCCAACGTCAAGGGCATGATCGCCTTCCTCTTCGCCTGCTACGGTGCCGGCTGCCCAGCCAAAGACGAGTTCATCTTCGACGCCAACAAGCAGCGCCCGACGATCGCGCCCTTCCCCTTTATGGCCCAGCTGCCCCAGCGCCTGCTGGAGAAGGGGGCGCTGGCCGTGCTCGGCCACGTCGAACGGGCCTGGACCTACTCGTTCAGCGGCACCGAGGCCGGCACCACCCGCCAGGTGCAGCCCTTCCAGGATGTGCTCGGCCGGCTGCTCCAGGGCAAGCCCGCCGGCGACGCCACTGACCAGTTCAATGTGATCCAGGGGGCCCGCTCGATGACGCTGACCGAGGAGCTGGAGGCGATCACCTACGGGGCTACGCCCGACCCGTCGCTGCTCTCGCGGCTCTGGATGGCCCGCAACGACGCGCGCAACTACGCGCTGCTCGGCGACCCGGCGGTGAAGCTGGCGATCTGACCCGCAAAGGCGCAGCAGCCCTGCGCTGCTGCGCCCCCACGAGGAATCATATGACGACACTCGCCAGGGCGCTGGTGAACTGGCTGGAGCCGCGCCTGGACACCTACCTGGAAGAGCTGCGACAGCTCTGCGCGATCGAGTGCCCGTCCAGCCATAAGCCCGGCGTGGACGCGGCCGGGGCTTGGGTGCGGGCGTGGGCTACGGCGCGGGGCTGGGCGATCAGCGACTACCCCGACGATCTGGCCGGCGCTGGGCTGGTGGCCACGCTGCGCGGCGGCGGCAAGCTGCGGGCCATGCTGGTGGCCCACCTCGACACCGTCTACCCGGTGGGTGTGGCCGCCGAGCGCCCGCTGCGCCGCGAGGGGAACACCCTGCTCGGGCCGGGCAGCGCCGACAACAAAAGCGGGCTGCTCTCGGGGCTCTACGCGGCGGCGGCCCTGGCCGAACTGGCCCCCGACAGCTTCGGCACCCTGAGCGTGGTCTGCGGCGGGGACGAGGAGACCGACACACGGGCCTCGGAGGCGATGCTGAAGGCCCTGGCCCCCGGCTACGACATCGCCCTGGTGCTGGAGGCCGGCCGCGAGAGCGGCGACATCGTCAGCGCGCGCAAGGGCGGCGGCATGTTCACCCTGGAGGTGGCCGGCCGCGCCGCCCACGCGGGGGTCGAGCCGGAGAAGGGGGCCAGCGCCGTGCTGGCCCTGGCGCACCAGATCGTCGAGCGAGCGGATGCCCGAGGCGGGCGTTACGACCAGCACGTTGGGCACACCGGCAATGTGCGCGACGGGCGCGAAATCGCGCCGTGCGTCGAACGGCAGTTTGGCATAGAGCGAGGGATTGACGCCGTGGGTGGCGGAAGTGCCGGCGACCAGCGTATAGCCGTCGGCTGCGCTCTTGGCGACGATGTCCGCGCCTATGTTGCCGCCCGCGCCCGGACGGTTGTCGATCAGCATCTGCTGCCCGAGTTCCTTCGACAACTGCTGCGCGCTGGTGCGCACGATGATGTCGATGGCGCCGCCGGCCGCGAACGGCACCACGATGCGCACCGG
>JBAXES010000393.1:0-4634 GCA_037140315.1 Chloroflexales bacterium | reverse complement strand
GCAGGCCGAGCAGGGCGCCCAAGGCTGCGACGGCGCCCTTGGCATCCCCGGCGTCGCCGCCCCCGCCGATGTCCCCGAGGCGGCTGCGGCCTTCGTCACGGCGATCGCCGATGACCTGCGCGCCGCCGGGAATACGGCCCTGGTGGTGGTCGGCGAGGGCCAGCCGCCCGTCGTCCACGTCCTCGCCCACGTGATGAACACCCTGCTCGGCGCCGTCGGCACCACGGTGGAGCTGACCGACCCGGTGGCCGCCCGCCCCGGCGACCAGACCGCCGCCCTGCGCGGCCTCGTGGCGGACCTGAACGCCGGGGCGGTGGATGCGCTGCTGGTGATCGACGCCAACCCGGCCTTCACCGCCCCGGCCGACCTGAGCTTTGGCGAGGCGATGGCCAGGGCCAAGTTCACGGCGGTGCTCAGTCCCTACCTCGATGAGACCGCGAGCCTGGCCAGCTGGCACATCCCCATGGCCCACGCCCTGGAGTCCTGGGGCGATGTGCGCGCCTTCGATGGGACGACCACGATCATCCAGCCGCTGATCATGCCGCTCTACGGCGGCCGCAGCCCCTACGAGCTGCTGGCCAACCTGCTCGGGCAGACGGTCGCCAGCGACTATGATGTGATCGCCGCCGCCTGGAAGAAGCGCAGCGGGCTGGCCGACGCCGCGTTCGACACCTTCTTCAAGGCCAGCCTGAACAGCGGCGCGGTGGCGAACACCGCGCTGCCCGCGCGCAGCGTCGGCCTTGTCGGCGGGCTGAGCCTCGCCCCCCCGGCCGCGCTGGCTGCGTCGGCTGTGCCCGCCTTCCCCGGCGCGCCAGCTGCGATCTACGAGCTGATCTTCCGTCCCGCGCGGACGATCCACGACGGGCGCTACGCCAATAACGGCTGGCTCCAGGAGCTGCCCGACCCGATCACCAAGCTCACCTGGGATAACGCCGCGCTGGTCAGCGTTAAGACGGCGATCAAGCTGCTCGGCCTCGACATCAACGGCACCCTCAACACGGCGCTGCTCAGCTCCTCCAACGATATTGAGCGCCAGCACGCCCTGGAGAAGCTGACCAGCGTCAACGGCACGCTGATCGAGCTGAGGGTCGGCGACCGCACCCTGAAGCTGCCGATCTGGATCGTCCCCGGCCACGCCGAGGATACGATCACGGTGAGCTTGGGCTATGGCCGCAGCGCCGGCGGGCGCGTCGCCGTCGGCCCCGGCTTCAACACCTACGCGCTGCGCACCAGCGACGCCGCCTGGTTCGGCCCCGCCAGCGTCCGCAGCACCGGCGAGACCTACCTCCTGGCGAGCACGCAGGATCACTGGACGCTGGAGGGCCGCGATATCGTGCGCGTCGGCGAGTTCGCGAAGTTCACGGCAGACCCCGAGTATATCTCTAATGAGATTAAGCTTGAGGAGTCTGGTGCCGCGCCGTCGCAGTACCAGTCGCTGCTGCCCGGCGACGCCCCTGAGGGCTTCGACTACAGTAAGGGCCACCAGTGGGCGATGACGATCGACCTGAGCGCCTGCACCAGCTGCAACGCCTGCACCCTGGCCTGCCAGGCCGAGAATAATATCCCGGTGGTCGGCAAGGACGAGGTCGCCCGCGGCCGCGAGATGCACTGGATCCGCATCGACCGCTACTTCGCCGGGGCGAGCTACGATAACCCCGACACCTATGTGATGCCGATGACCTGCCAGCAGTGTGAGCAGGCCCCCTGCGAGCTGGTCTGCCCGGTGGTGGCCACCGTCCACGACGCCGAGGGCATCAACAACATGGTCTACAATCGCTGCGTGGGCACGAAGTACTGCTCGAACAACTGCCCCTACAAGGTGCGGCGCTTCAACTTCTTCCAGTACAGCGATGTCGACACGGCCAGCCTCAAGCTGATGCGCAACCCCGACGTGACGGTGCGCAATAAGGGCGTGATGGAGAAGTGTACCTTCTGCATCCAGCGTATCAGCCTGACCCGGATCAAGGCCCAGGTCGAGGGCAACCGCGAGATCGCCGACGGCGAGATCCTCACCGCCTGCCAGCAGGCCTGCCCCACGCAGGCGATCGTCTTCGGCGATAAGAATAACCCGCGGAGCAAGGTGGCCCTGCTCAAGCAGGAGCCGCACAACTACACGCTGCTGGATGAGCTGAACACGAAGCCGCGTATGAGCTACCTGGCCCGCCTGCGCAACCCGAACGCGAAGCTGTCAGGTGAGGGATAATATCGCTCTCACCCCCCGTCCCCCTCTCCCGCTGCGGCGGGAGAGGGGGGGCTGCACACGAGCGCTGTCGCTGGTCTCCCCTCTCCCGCATGCGGGAGAGGGGCAGGGGGTGAGGGGGCGATGAGACCTAAGAAGCGAGTACTCCATGGCGAACGCTGCCCCTAATCGAACGATTGCCCGCCTGGTACGCCTGTCGTGGCTGCCGCTCCTGCTGATCCTCTCGGCGTGTCACATCGACATGTACGACCAGCCGAAGTACAAGCCGAACCAGCCGAGCGACTTCTTCCAGGACGGGCGCGCGATGCGCGCGCCGGCGCCGAACACGGTGGCGATGAACTCGTTCCGTCCGGACTCGCCGCTCTACACCGGCAAGCTGAACGGCGAGCTGACCACCGATCTGCCGCCCGAGATCAAGCTCGACGCGAACCTGCTGGCCCGCGGGCGGACGGTCTTCAACGCCTACTGCGCGCCCTGCCACGGCCTCGCCGGCGATGGCAAGGGCGTGATCGCCAACCGCGGCCCGCTGGTGGTGCCCTCGTACCACACCGACCGCCTGCGCAAGATGGCCGTCGGCTACTTCTTTGATGTGGCGACCAATGGCATCAACCGCATGTATGGCTACGGGGGCCGCATCACCGCCGAGGATCGCTGGGCGGTGGTCGCCTATGTCCGTGCCCTCCAGCTGAGCCAGAACGCTGACGCGAAGGCGCTGCCCGCTGATGATCAGGCCAAGGTCGATGCGGGTAAGTAGGTATCCCTAGATAGAGAGCGCACATGTCTGCACAGATCTTCTCGCGCAATGCGAACGCGAACCTCCGAGTGAGCGTGATCGCGATCACGCTACTCCTCTTCGGGATCATCGCGGCGCTGATCGGGCTCTACCTCTCGCCGTGGTACACCGATGCGGGTGTGGCCAAGGCGCAGCCAGTCCCCTTCAGCCATAAGCACCACGTCGCCGACCTGAAGATCGACTGTCGCTACTGCCACAATACGGTCGAGCGCGCCGCCACCGCCGGCTTCCCGGCCACCGAGACGTGCATGTCCTGCCACTCGCAGGTCTGGACGACTAGCCCCCTGCTCAAGCCGGTGCGTGACAGCTACGCGAACAATACGCCGCTTGTCTGGAACCGGATCTACGACCTGCCGGCCTTCGTCTACTTTAACCACTCGATCCACGTGGCCAAGGGCGTCGGCTGCACGACATGCCACGGCCAGATCCAGACGATGGCCCTCACCTCGAAGGCTCAGCCGCTCTATATGGGCTGGTGCCTGGGCTGCCACCGCGACCCGGCCCAGAACATTCGCCCGCGCGATCAGGTCTTTAATGTGGACTACGACGTGCAGTCGCTGCCCCTGGCCGAGCGCCAGCAGCTGGTGGCTGACTATAAGATCCCGACCGACGGGCGGCTGACGAACTGCTACACCTGCCATCGGTAAGGCCCGAGGCGTGGGGTGTACACTGCCTCACGCCTCACGCTCCCAAGAGGAACGCGATATGAGCACAACCGGCCACGGCCAGAGCGAACCCGGAGCTGACCCTGAGAGCATCGCGATCGGCCACGAGCTGAGGGACGCCAACGCCGGCCCGCTGCTATTCGCGGCAGTTGGCCTGGGCGTCTTGCTGCTGGTGTCCTTCGTTGTGATGGGCCTGATGCTGCGATCCACCGGCAACTCGCTGAGCGACACCAGCAGCGATCTCCCGACCACCCCGGCGATGCAGATCCAGCTGCCGCCGTCGCCGCGCCTTGAGCAGAACCCGCTCCTGGACGGCAACCAGATCGTCGCCGACGCCACCAAAAAGCTAGAGGGCTACGGCTGGGTCGATCAGCAGGCCGGCGTGGCCCACATCCCGATCGAGCGGGCGATGGAGCTGGTGGTTGAGCGCGGCGTGGTGGGGAAGTAGTATGAACCCTCGTCGCAGTCTTATCTGGTGCGGCCTGCTCATGCTGCTCGCGCTGCTGGCCGCCCCCGCCGGGGCGCTCGCCCAGGGCGGCAAGCCCGACCCGCTGCACGATGTCGCGTACGACCAGCGGCTCGACTCGCAGGTGCCCCTGGATCTGCCCTTTGTCGATGAGCAGGGCCACAAGGTCGTGCTCGGCGACTACTTTGGCACGCAGCCGGTGGTCCTCCAGCTGAGCTACTACGAGTGCCCCATGCTCTGCTCGCTCGTGCGCCAGGGCATGCTCGACGCGCTGAAGAGTGTGACCCTGAGCGCCGGCACGGACTTCCAGGTGGTGAATGTGAGCATCGACCCCCTGGAGACGTCGATGATGGCGGCGAACGCCAAGGCCGCCGCCGTGGCCAGCTACGGCCGCGCCGGATCCGCCGCTGGGATGCACTTCCTCACCGGCACCCAGGACGCGATTGACCAGCTGGCCAAGGCGGTCGGCTTCCGCTATGTGTACGACGCGACGATCGACCAGTACGCCCA